>JBOGJZ010000435.1:0-3693 GCA_050745645.1 Terriglobia bacterium
ATGTAATCCAGTCAAGTTAGTACAGACCACAGACTCTGCTAAAATTGCGAGTGGTAAAACCAGCCTAGTTCAACTCACCTATATCATTAGTCCCATGTGGAATCGGTAAGATAAGCACTTATTTTTAAAATAAGTATATTAAGTATCGCCATAATCTTAGCTTAACAATATAAAATAATATGATAACACTCCATGCCTATAATGAAACCAATCTCAGCCGATTAGCATCCAACAATTAGTTGCAATACAAAACTTGAATGTAAGGAGGGCTGGGACCATGGCTATTGTGCGATGGGAACCATTTCGTGACCTTTTGACGACTCAGGATCGGTTCAACCGGCTGCTCAATGAGACGTTTTCTAATGTTTTTAGCGGAGAGCAGTTTAGCGCTAAATCGTGGACGCCCCCGGTGGACATCTTTGAGACTGACCACGATTTGATAGTGAAGACTGAGTTGCCGGGAATTGATCCAAAAGATGTGGAAGTGCGCGTGGAAGACGGCACGCTCTACCTGAAGGGTGAGCGAAAGTACGAAAACGAAGTAAAGGAACAGAACTATCATCGTGTGGAGCGCGCCTACGGGTCGTTTATGCGGAGCTTCACGCTTCCCAGCTCTGTCAACACAGATGACGTTAAAGCCGAGTACAAAGACGGGGTGCTGACGCTGACGATGGCCAAGCGCGAAGAGGCCAAGCCGAAGACGATCAAGATCAATGTGGCATCAGCCTCCGGTGCTCAAGCCGCCGCGGCTCACAAATGATGGGCTACTGGCGGAAGAGAACGGCTGAAGCCGGCCGCGACTTTCTGTCTGTTCCACTTGATGCGCGGTCATTTCGGGAAAGTGGTGCAGTTTGAATGTACGGGGGTTTTTGCCGCCATTTGGCGGGAAAAACTCGCCGCTACACTAACCAAGCTGCACCACTACTATTTTTTTGAGGTGTGCTACCCATGGCGACACGTTACGATAAATTCACCGTCAAAGCGCAGGAAGCCTTGGAGTCAGCTCAACAGGTGGCTGGCGAGCACGGAAACCAGCAAATCGAGCCGGTTCACCTGCTTGTTGCGCTTCTCGTGCAGCAGGAGGGCGTCGTCCCGGCGATTCTCGCCCGCCTGGGCGTGGCGCCTGCCGATGTAGAGAGCCAGGCGAAAAAAGCCATCGAAGCACTGCCCAAAGTGGAAGGGGCGGAACATTATCTTTCTCCTGCGCTCAAACAAGTTCTCGATCAGGCCTTCAAAGAAACCGAACCATTCAAGGACGAATACGTCTCCACGGAGCACCTGCTCCTGGCGCTCACCAGGGATACGCGCGACGCAGCCGGAAGGTTGCTGGCCAGGCTGGGCGTAAGCCATGACGCGATTCTGAAGGCGTTGGTGGCGGTCCGCGGGTCGCAGCGGGTAACTGACCAGAATCCGGAAAGCAAATTTCAAGCATTGGAGCGGTTTGCGCGCGATCTCACCGAGCTTGCCCGGCGCGGCAAGCTCGATCCGGTGATTGGGCGGGATGAGGAGATACGGCGCGTGATTCAGGTGCTTTCACGCCGCACCAAGAATAATCCGGTATTGATCGGCGAGCCGGGCGTGGGCAAGACGGCTATTGTTGAAGGGATCGCCCAGCGCATTGTAGGCGGAGACGTGACCGAGTCGCTCAAATCCAAGCGGATCATCCAGCTTGATCTCGGCGCGCTGGTTGCCGGAGCCAAGTACCGGGGTGAATTTGAGGATCGTCTAAAGGCTGTGCTTAAGGAGGTTGAAGAATCGAGCGGAGGGATGATTCTGTTCATTGACGAGTTGCATACGCTGGTGGGTGCAGGCGCCGCCGAGGGATCCATGGACGCCTCGAACATGCTCAAGCCGGCTCTCTCGCGCGGCGAGCTCCGCTGCATCGGCGCCACCACTCTTAACGAATACAAGAAGCATATCGAAAAAGACGCGGCGCTCGAGCGCCGTTTTCAGCCTGTGCTGGTAGGGGAGCCAACCGTTGAAGACACCATTGCCATCTTACGCGGCCTCAAGGAGCGGTATGAGGTTCACCACGGCGTGCGCATCAAGGATTCGGCGATTGTCGCCGCCGCCATGCTATCGAACCGCTACATCTCCGACCGCTTCCTGCCCGACAAAGCGATTGACTTGATTGACGAAGCGGCCTCCGGCCTGCGCATCGAGATCGACTCCATGCCTACGGAGATCGATCAAATCGAGCGCCGGCTGACGCAGCTGCAAATTGAGCGCCAAGCGCTGCGCAAAGAAGAAGACGCCATTTCGCGCGACCGCCTCGCCAAAATCGAGCCGGAAATTTCCGGCCTGCGCGAACAGGCTGACCGGCTCAAGCTCCGCTGGCGGGCGGAGAAAGAAGGGATTGGCTCGATCCGCAAGCTCAAGAGCGATATCGAGCAGGCGAAACAGGATGAACAGCGTGCGACACGCGAAGGCGATCTGAACAAGGCGGCGGAAATCCGCTACGGGAAACTTGTGGCGTTTGAGAAGCAACTGGCGCAAGCAAACTCGAAGCTGGAAGAAATGCAAAAAACGGGCCGGATGCTGAAGGAAGAAGTGGATGAAGAGGACGTAGCGCGCGTCGTCTCCCGGTGGACCGGCATCCCGGTATCCAAGATGCTTGAAGGCGAGATGGCCAAGCTCGTGAAGATGGAGGACCGGCTGCGCCTGCGCGTGGTCGGGCAAGATGAAGCGCTGCGCCTGGTGGCAAACGCCGTCCGCCGCAGCCGGGCCGGACTTTCCGACCCGCATCGCCCCATCGGTTCATTTTTGTTTCTTGGGCCTACCGGCGTAGGCAAGACGGAGCTTGCGCGGGCGGTTGCTGAATTCCTCTTCGATGAAGAGCGCGCCATGATCCGCATTGATATGTCGGAATACATGGAAAAGCATTCTGTAGCGCGGCTGATCGGTGCGCCGCCCGGATATGTGGGCGATGAAGAAGGCGGACAGCTCACGGAGCCAGTGCGCCGCCGGCCCTACTCTGTTCTGCTGTTCGACGAGATCGAGAAAGCGCATCCGGACGTCTTCAACATCTTTCTCCAGATTCTCGATGACGGACGGCTGACAGACGGCAAAGGCCGGACGGTGGGCTTCAAGAACACGGTTGTCATCATGACTTCCAATATCGCTTCGCACTACATCCACGAAGCAGCGGGGCGCGGAGACAAAGCTGCTTCAGAATCCGGAACGATTGCCGAAGAAGTGAAGCAGCGCATCCATCAGGAGCTGCTGCAGCATTTCCGCCCGGAATTCCTGAACCGCATCGATGAGATTGTTATTTTCAACTCACTGGGTAAAGCCGAGATCGAAAAGATCATCGACCTGCAGCTCCAGCGTCTCCGTGCACTGCTCGACGAGCGGAAAATCCACATCGAGCTTACGGATAAAGCCCGCGAGCTGCTCTTCCGCGAAGGCTATGATCCACAGTTCGGCGCCCGGCCTCTGAAGCGCGCCATCCAGCGTTCCATCCAGGATCCGCTGGCCATGAAGATGCTTGACGGCGAAGTTGTGCCGGGTGATTTGCTCACGGTCGACGCGGATTTGAAGAAGGGCGAGATGAAGTTTGAGAAAGAGGGTGTGCGGGCGGTAAAAGCGTGAGTACAGAAGGGTATCACGGGGTTTCGCAGTTTTTTTCAAGAGTTCCCAGCCAGTGTCGAGTTCACGGACCACCGAAACCCTGTACCGGTGTGAAAGTATCGT
>JBOGJZ010000436.1:0-13445 GCA_050745645.1 Terriglobia bacterium
GCGCCATAGGGATGAAAGTCTAACCCCCGGAATCCTGTATCAAGTAGATTATCACAACTGTTCCGGTTTGTGGCGCCTGAAGCGGCTGCAGGCCTGGGGGACATGCGAACTACGTTCTCATGATGGCGGGAATGAAGACGGAAACCGCGTTCGGTTAGTGCATTTGGAAAGGCAGACTGGAATTTCTAAGGATTATCGCTGAGAAAATCCGCCGGCGAGCCAAACGTAAATAAGCCGGCTGGCTGTGTGTCGTTCAAAAACTTTTTCTGGTTCCACTGGCGGATTTAGGCCCCGGGTCTTGGGTCTGCGCCTCATAGGAATACCTTATTTCTAGCGGCGGTTTTATGTATATCCTCCTGATGTTTGGAGTACAATGAGCATTGTTATCTCGCCCAGAACATTCCGAGAGATAAAATTCGCCTCATCTTTAGGAGACATTGACCGATGAGCTTGAGAATATTCGCCGCCGAAGCCCTGGCGGATTTCACCACGACCGCCTCCATCTCGCCGAGTTCGAGTCACTTGGCGACCGCTATGCTCAAGCCTTTGGCGCTGGCAAAAGCCCGCATCGCCATCGAGCTTGGCGCCGGCACGGGCGCTATTACGGGTGCGTTTCTGGACGAGCTACCAGCACACGCCAGACTGCTGGTTTTTGAAATCAATCCGCGCTTTTGCAGTTACCTGAAAGGGAAATTTCCTGATCCGCGGCTGATCCTGATCAACTCAAGCGTGGAAAACCTCGACTCGGAGCTACGGCAGCGGGGCTACGATCAAGTGGATGCTGTGGCATCCTCACTGGGACTGGGCTTTATGTCTGACCGTCAGCATCACACGGTTTTCAGGCGGCTCCTTCCGTTCTTGCACGAGAGGGCTGTACTGACGCAATACCAGTATATCTACGGCATGCAGTTCGCGAATGGACGGCTGCGCCGGCTGGACCTGCCACGGCTGCTTGGCCGCTATTTCGGATCTGTTCAATCGAAGATCGTGTGGCGCAACTTGCCACCCGCCTTTGTATTCACCTGCCACCGCCACGCCACGGACCGGAAATCGACCCACCCTAGCCGCGCTGGCAAGGGCAAGCCGTCTGCGACGCGGCTGACGCGCGCATAGCTCGCAGGCGCACAGAGGGTCAGCCTGCTTTCATGACCACGAGCTTGCAATAGAGATTGCGAGCTGGGAACATCCAGGCGAAATGCTTTTCGTAAAAATCGATCGAAATAGCGCTCAGCAAGCGGCCCAACCCGTCCAGCAGTAGATTTCCGCCAAAACCAAGATGGCGCTCAGCAATTTGAAATCCCCCCGCATTGTAAGTGAAATCCTGGAAGCTCTCCTTCACAAAGTAGTCGAAGCTGTGATAGCCGAAGTGATGAACATGAGTCGGATCGGTGAATGAGTCTGGCGAGCTGTAATGGGGGGTCACAATGACGACTTCCGCGCCCGGTCTGGCCACGCGGTGCACTTCCGCCATGACTCTCAGGCTGTCCGGCTGGTGCTCTAGAAAATGAGACAGGTGAATGCGGACGGCGCATGAATCGGCGAACGGCCAGGGAAAACGGCTGAGATCAGCAAGAATATCGGCCGCTGACCCGCGCTCGCGGTCCACTCCAATCGCACCCGATTCCTGCTTTTTCTTTCCACATCCAAAGTCGAGAACCGCAAAGCCTGCCATCGAAAGGTTGCTCTAGTCCGGGGTTGAGAGCTTGGATTGATCGTCCCGGCGGTTTTCAAGTGGTTTGAAGAAACGGAAATAAAGGGCGATGTTAATAGCCATGATCCCGGCATACACGTAAAAAGGGAGACCTATATCGGCGATATCGAACATATATCCGGTGAAGGCGATCGCTCCGGATGAAGAGGTCAGGCGCGCCACCTGATTCAGCCCTAAAGCCCGCCCGACTTCATCGAAATTTACAAATTCTGTAATGGCGCTTTGCTGAACCGGCGCCGCCATAATCCGCAGGGCCGGAGTAACAAAGTAGACGAGGAGGGCAAGGAGGAAGATGTGGGTAAGTGGCAGCAGCAGAATGAGGAGGAGTCCTATTCCGCGCGTGAGTCCGATCGTGTGGACGAATCCCCAGAGCCGCTCCATGCGCGGCGCTAGCAACAATGCCGAGGACGCAAGCGCCCCGGCGATGAATCCATAGACCGACATCTGGGATTCAGGCACGTGATACACAATGACAAAAAATGGGATCAAAAACGGCATGATCAGGCCGGCCGCAAAACCGTTCAGCGCTCCCGTTACGGTAAACTTTCCGATTACGCGAAGACTGCTTAATCGCCGAAGGTTGCCCCGGTACTCTTGGAAGTGAATGGGCAAGACGCACGTCAGACCAGCGAAGGCAATCAGGGTAGCGGCAAGGAAGACGTCATGAACGTTGAAGGCGCGGGCTGAAAGCGCTCCGAACGCGGAGAAAGCGCCGCTCATGAAGGTGAAGATCGAGAGCACGGAAGTCCGCTTCTCCAGTGTGGTTAACTGGGCGATCGCTACGATTTGAATCGGTTGAGCGGCGCCTCCGACTCCGCCTCCCGTTAATGAGCCGGTTGCCGAAAATCCTCCGATCGCACTCGCAAGGAAAAGCGCCAGAAGGCTGTTCGAAGAATAGACAACGCCGGCGCTCAGTGGCAGCAAGACTCCTACCAAGAACAGAGTTTTCTTCTGCCCCCAAAGATCCGTTAGAAAGCCGGCGGCTAATCCCAGCCCCGCCGTGGCGAGCGCCCCCGCGATGTAAAGTAGTCCAAGCATCAGGGGAGACTTGTGGAGAGTGGTGAGAATGAGATAAGGAAAGGCGATGGAAATCATTCCTGCCGCTATGCTCCGCGTCGCGCGAAACACTGCAAGCAGGACGAGATATCGGAATGTCTTCATTCGGGCTGATCTCTTTGAAGAACCCGGCAACCCTCCGGCAACCGGGCGCCCGGCAGGTGGTGCTGCGCCGCAGTGCTCGCCGAGTCCCAAAGAAACATCCCCGGCCTCAAACCCGCCTAGTGGACCTTGAGGAAGATAATCGCAAACGTGTAGAGGGCCAGCGATTCAATGAAGATCAACCCGAGGATCATGAATAGAAAAATGGCCGGCCTGGCGCCAGGATTGCGAGCTACGCCTTCACAAGCGCTCGCTGCGGCCTTGCCTTGGCCAAGACCGCAGAGGCCGGCGGCGATAGCCATGCCGATACCTGCGGCTATCGGGCCCAGGTCCGTTCCGCCTCCTGAGGCGGCCGGCCCGGCGCTTTGTGCAAAAACTGGGGCAGCCAGGAAGAGGCCTGTGAGTCCTGTCAACAACATAACGATCTTCTGTCGCACTTTTATTCTCCTTTAGCCTCCCATTCCGGAAGGATAAGAAGCGCCACCCAAACTCCCGGTCAGCGCGTTATCTAAATCCCTTACACCGGCTGTCCGGAACGCTCCACCGTGTTGCGCGCAACGCTGATCTGCGCCCGGAAACTTTCTCAACCAGTTTCAGTGCTCCTCCGCTGTGGCCAAGCTGATGTACAGCAAAGGAAGAATCATAAAGATGTAAGCCTGCAGAAGCGATTCGAAGGCGTGCAGAGCCATGAAAACTGCTGGCAGCGCAATAGGTATGAGCTTCGTAAAGATGGTCTCGAGCATTCCCCCCACCAGCATATTGGCCCAAAGACGGACGCTTAGCGAAAGTAGCCGCAGAACATTGCTGAATATCTCGACAGGAAGCATGAGGACTGCAATGGCCATCATGGGTCCGCACAGATGCTTCAGATACCCCAACGGGCCGAGGCGGCGAACTCCTTGATAATTGTAATGAAGAAAAACAACTACTGCGCATCCTAACGGGACTGCCCCGTGAGCCGTCGGGCTGTCCAGCGAAGGAATTAACCCCATCAGGTTGCAGAGAGCGATGAAGATACCCAGCGTGCCGACAAGCGCAACATAAGTACGGCCGCCCTCGCCCACAACTTCGTCGGCCATGTTGCGCGTGAATTCAAGAACAAGCTCCATCGTCATTTGAAACTTGCCGGGGGCCTCGACCGACAGCATCGAGCGCAAAACCAACGCGCCCGCGATCATGATCAGGCCGATCAAAACTTCCTCTGCAACGTAGCCCGGTATCGGGTGAATACGGTCCGCCGGCGGAAGATGAAGCTTCAGCAACAGAGCGGTGACCGCACCGCCGAACAGCTTGTTCAGCAATGTTGCAAACCAGAATGAATGTTCCATGGAGCTAAATTTGTTTCTAGCGCAGCCTGGAAGGCCGGGCGAAAAAAACCATGTCCGCTACCTGATACACACATTCCACGACAGCGCCAGCCAGTGGAATCAAAAGTCCGGCAAGCACCGCCACTACAGGCAACCATCTGGTGCGGTAGAAAAGGTAGAGTACGCCTAGCAAAATAGGATAGCGTAAGATCAATTTTATGGCTACCTTTTTTGTGATCCGAGGCGTGTCGCTCACAAGAACGGCGTCCATCGCATCCAGTAACCAGACGTAGCCTACGATGGCGATGACCGCGCCCGCAGCGAGTCCCGTGGCGAACCTTCCGTGCATTGACGCGGCCGCGCCCACCACTGCCGCCGCGCCGAGGATCATCATCCAGCGCACCAGCCGGCGCTCAATTTCCGTTTCCTCGTTTTTCGGCATTCTTCTCCGTCCTGACAATCAATTGGATAACCTCCACGATTCCCGCTGCCGTGCCCGCGAAAATACCCGCTATGGAGAGGGCCGCGCCGGTGTGGAGATGATGATCCAGGAACTGGCCGATGAAATACCCGGCAACCGCGCTGGCCGGGACGATACAACCGAGGCTGGCATAAAAGAAAGCCCGCGCCCAGAGGTCATCCGGTTTTTTCCGGTGGGATGGCAACCGAGCTCCATTGAGACCGGACTACGAGTTTATCTTCCGGATGATTTGATTACCCGCCGGGCCGCTAATCGTCCGGTCCGGCCACCGGGTTGGTCAACGTTCCCAGCCGTTCCACGGTGACGCTGACCGTATCGCCAGCCTTCAGGAACACCGGCGGCTTGCGTGAAAATCCTACGCCTGGAGGCGTGCCGGTGGAAATAATATCACCAGGCTCCCAAGTGAGAGATTGGGAGAGATGGCTCACGAGAAATGGCACCTTGAAAATCAGATTCGCCGTGGTCGAATCCTGCATGGTCGCGCCATTGAGTATGAGAGATATGCGCAGGTTGTGCGGATCCGGCACTTCGTCCTTGGTGATGATCCAGGGGCCCGTCGGAGCAAATGTGTCACAGCTCTTCCCCCGGAACCATTGCCGGTCGCCGCTCTGCATGTCGCGCGCCGTTACGTCATTCACTATCATGTAGCCCGCGACGTAGTCCCACGCCTTATCCTCCGGGATGCGGCGGCCGCCCCGGCCGATCACAACGGCGAATTCAGCCTCATAGTCATTCTGGACCGAATTAGGAGGAAGATGGATGGCGTCTCCAGGGCCTACGATCGTGTTCGAGGATTTGAGGAAGAAGATAGGAGACGTTGGCAGCGCTTCTCCTGCCTCCTTAGCGTGATCGGCATAATTTAGCCCCACGCACGTGATCTTGCCAGGCCTGGCAATGGGCGCCCTCAACCGGGCGGATTCGAGGGGTAATACCACAGGCTGACCCGCCGCCGGATTTTTCCCTTGCTTCGCGCTGCCCATTTCTTTTGCCAAGCCGCGGGTTATCACGCCAAGGGCCTTCAGCCATGCTTCACCACGGCTCAGCAGCGCTATCATGTCGCGCGGCGGAGCTCCGGATCCGGCGAGCAAACCTGCCGCCGTTTTGAATTTTGAGTCGCCATACAAGCCGCGTGGCCCCCGCCGGGCACGAACGAGATCGATGGCTGCTTTCACATCCACAACACTTTTGCCCTCTACAACGCCGGTCCGCAGTTGCCTGCCGGACTCATAGGTTACAAGTTTCATTTTTAGTGCGCCTCCGATAGATAAAGTTCAATTAACCCTGCGAGGGCGGAAGCCAATCCACCTTTCCGCAGCCCGACATAATACCTCAAATTACCGCCCGGCCCTAGCCTGCATTATTCACGAAGGGGTTAGCGTCTGCGGACGGGCGGGATTTCAACCCCGCCGAAAACGCGGACTTCTCCTACTTTCTCCTTTCGCGCCGCGAGCGGCTTGTTCTGACAAGCCGCTCGCAGCGCGAAACGTAAGTATTCTGTCGGGTGCCCATAACGGTACGGTTAAAACCGTGCCGTTCCGCCGTTGTCTGGCACGTTCATGAATAATCCGGTCCTAGTAGAACTCCATCGATGGCCTGAGAGGGCATGTAGCGTGAAAGTCAAAAGTCGTGGCATCGGGCGAAGCCGGCAAGATGCTGGCGGTGCGGGACGCGAACCCCGTCGTCCCGGCAAGGCGCTAAAGAGCAGAGGGCTGAGAGTCTGCTGCGGCCTTGCGTCGTTCCAATGCCGCATCAAATGTTTCATACGGCACCAGGCCGGCTGAAAGTTCGGCAACAGAAATCTTGGTAGCCTTCTTGTGAGGCGTTTGCACCAGCGGTTTCGCGCCGGCTTGCAGTTGCCGCGCCCGCTTGGCCGCAATCAGTATAAAGCGGAACTTGCTGTCCATCCCCTGTGGCATATCCATTGAGCTATCCTCCAAACGTCTTCAAAATTTTCCCAATTTTTTCGCGTTGATTCTCCCGGCGAAGCCGGGCAGCGGCTAAGATAGCACTGAGGGCCCGGGTCGCGTGCGGCACGTCATCATTCACGACAATATAATCGTATTCCTTCCATTGCTGAACCTCTTCGCGCGCCGCGATCAGACGCTGGGCTATCACTTCTGGCGCGTCGGAGTGCCGCCGCCAAAGACGCCGCTCCAGTTCCCGGAACGAGGGCGGCATGAGAAAGACGCTCACCACATCGCGCACGCGCCGCCGCACCTTGCGGTGGCCCTGGACATCAATATCCAGCAGGATGTCTCTGCCCTGCCGTTCGGCGGTCCGCAGCTGCCTGAGCGGGGTGCCGTAATAGTTGCCATAGACCTCAGCCCATTCCGCGAAAGCGTCCGCGGCGATCATTCTTTTGAAGCGCGCCGGGCTAACAAAGACATAATCCTTGCCCTCCTTTTCGCCATTACGGGGCGGCCTGGTTGTGTATGAGACACTGAATCTCACCTCTGGCGCAGCATCCAGAAGATGGCGAACTATGGTTGATTTTCCGGAACCAGAGGGAGCAGAAATAATGAAAATGCTGCCCTTCCCCTCCGCAGCATGGCGGCGCGCTATCACACTATTATACTATTCGATGTTCTGGATTTGCTCGCGAATTTTTTCAGCTTCCATCTTTATTTCGATGGTGCTGTCCGCGATTTGCATTCCTACGCCGGGTACGTCCGTCGTTTTGGACAGCATTGTATTCGCTTCCCGGTTCATCTCCTGCAGCAGAAAATCAAGCTGCTTTCCCACCTCGCCGCCCACCGCCAGGATGCGCTTGGCCTGTTGAACGTGGGTGCGGAAACGTGTGACTTCTTCGGCAATATCCGCGCGGAGCGTGAGCGCCGCCGCTTCCTGGGAAACCCTGGAAGGCTCCAGCGGCTGCGCCAGGGTTAGCTCTCGCAGCCGCTTTTCAATCCGTGCGCGAAATGCCGGCAGCAGGGACCCGGAAAGCTGCTGAACTGTATTACCGAGCTGTTCCAATCTGTCAAGGCGGGCGCACAAGTCACGAGCCAAAGCGTCACCCTCCCGCGCGCGCGCCTGGTTCAACCGCTCGATGGCTTCAGCAAGGGCGCGGGTGGCAAGCTTCTCCAGTTTCTCTCTCTCGCCGCTCGCAAAATTACAGACGCCGGTAACAACCCCGGGGATACGCAGGATCGCCACCAGGTCCGGCTCAGCGGAAAAACCATGTTCCTGGCGGATTTCCCGGCAGGCATCGAGATACGCCTTGACGAGAGAGCCGTCAACCTGCAGCGCCGCCTGTCCAATCCGCTCCAGGTTCAGCACCAGTTCAACGTGTCCCCGCAGGAGCGCCTCCTTGAGCAGCCGGCGGGCGGGCGGCTCAAAGAATTCCAGCCCCGCTGAAAGCCGCAGGTGGATGTCTAAGAAGCGATGATTTGTGCTCTTGAGGCTGGCGGCAAGCGAAAATTCCGCCTCCTCCACCCGGCTCTCGCTGTAGCCTGTCATGCTTCGGATCATTTGGATGTGCGCAGCCGATTCGCTCCTGTCGCTGTCATTCTGAGCCGAGCGACCTGTCCCGGCGAAGCCGGGAAGAATCTCACGGCAAACTCCGCGAGGAATCGTGCTCTGTAAACAAAAGAGTTGTGAGATTCCTCGTCGTCTATAGCTCCTCGGAATGACAGGCTGGATGGGTTTTCCAGCAGCCTGTCAAACCTCGTTCCGCAAACCATCACGGCTCCGCATCCACAAACTGCATGTCATGCAATCGCTGGTAAATGCCGCCGCGCGTGACCAGGTCGTCGTGAGTTCCGATCTCAGAGATGCTTCCCCGGTCAAGCACTACAATGCGATCAGCCCTGCGGACGGTAGAGAGCCGATGCGCGATCACCAGCACCGTGCGCCCGGCCATCAGGTTGACGAGCGCCTTCTGCACGAGCATCTCGGATTCAGTGTCCAGCGCGGAGGTAGCCTCATCGAGAATCAAGATAGGCGAATTCTTGAGCAAAGCGCGGGCAATCGCGATCCTTTGGCGCTGCCCGCCGGACAGACGCTGGCCTCTCTCACCAATGACCGTATCGTAGCCGCACGGCATCTCCATGATGAAGTCATGCGCCAGCGCGGTGCGCGCCGCCTGCTCGACAAGCTCCGGGTCCACATCCTTCTGCCCGTAGGCGATATTACTGAAGACCGTATCGTTAAACAGCACAGTTTCCTGTGTCACCAAGGCAATCTGGGCGCGCAGCGAGGCCAACGTGACCGTGCGCACGTCATGGCCGTCAAACAAAATACGGCCTCCGGTCACATCGAAGAAGCGCGGAATAAGGTTGGCCAGCGTTGTCTTCCCCGCCCCGCTTGACCCTACGATGGCAACCGTCTCGCCCTTGCGGATTTTCAAATCAACCCCTTGCAGGACAGGCATATCACCGTAGCTGAAATCGACTTGATCGAAAATCAGGTCCCTGCGGAAGGCCGGCAACTCGACGGCTCTCGGCTGCTCGGCCACTTCTGACCGGATGTCCATCACCTCAAAAACGCGCTCGGAGGCTCCGACGGCAAGCTGGAAAGAGTTGTTGACGCTGGTCAGGCGCTTAATGGGTTCATACATTTTAATCAGCGCGTACAGGAAAGCCAAGAAGCCGCCCATCGTCTGGGCATGATGCACAATCTCGTTGCGCGCGTATAGAAGTAGACCGGCCACGGTGATGGCGCCGAGCATTTCCATCAGAGGCGAAGTGACGGCATGCGCTTGCACCCAGCGCATGTTGGCCTTCAGTAACCGGCGCGTGGCTTCGCGGAACTTTGCGCCCTCGAAATGCTCCATGCTGAACGCTTTGACAATGCGGATGCCGCTGAAAGTCTCCTGTAAGATGTGAGTGATGTCCGCCATCTTGTCCTGGCTCTTGCGGCTGGACATGCGGATATAGCGCCCGATATTAGCCGAAGGGAACACCACGAACGGGACCAGGATGAGCGAGATGAGCGCCAGCCGCCAGTCTACGTAAAAAATCACGGCCAGGAGGCCGATCAGGGTGAAGGATTGTTTCAAAAAATTGGTGGTGACGTAGGAGACAGCATCTTGAATGCGCTCGATGTCGCTCATCACTGCGGATATCAACTTGCCTGTCGGGTTTTCCGAAAAGAAGGCCATCGATTGATCAATGATCCGGATGTACAGCATGTTGCGCAGGTCGCGGACGACGGACTGGCCGATGAAGCTGACCGAGTAAGTGGCGAAGTACTCGGAAATTCCCTTGATGAAGGTGATGCCTATGATCGCAATGGCCACCATCGTCCAGGGCGATTCAACCCCTTGCGGCATAAACTGCTGGAGGTAAATGGCATGGCCATGCCCAGGGAGCTTAAACAGGAGAATTGGCGCTGCCGACTGATTGGTTTCAAGGACGCGGTCGAAGATCGGCTTGATGAGAAGCGCGAAGCCGGCTTCGCACGCCCCCACCAAGGCCATCAAGAGGATGGCCACTGTAAAGCGCGGCGTGTAGGGCCGGAGGAGGCCCAGTAAACGGCGGGATTGTTTCATGAGTTAAGACGGGCCCGGCGTCACCGGCCCCGAGGCTGGCTATTCTCTCGAGAACCTTTCATCAGCGCGCAGCCTCGCGCGCGGAGAACTCCCGCTCAGAACGCAGGTTGCCTTCAGCATCAAACTCCGGCTCGAAAACTTCGGGAGAAATGGTCCACCCCTGCAGGTTCGCCGCTTCTGCCGCGAGAGATTGCGAGAGGCCAACCCGCCCCAGATCCAGGGTGTTGTGAACCCAAGCCACGCGCTGCCGTTGAGGCTCCGGAGAACCCAGGACGCCGAGAGCGAAGTCAAGAGCTTCACGATCTGTCGGCAGAAAGATCGGCAATCGGACCGCGCCCGGGTTCAAGGCCGTCAAGGCATTGATATGGGTCCTGTTGAGCTCAACCTTGCGATAGAACCGCTCGTGAATAACATCCGCATAGCCCATGCCCACAGCATTGCCTCCACTTTCCGCCGTGAGATCGCGAACGTAAATCATGTCAATGGCAGGCGCCTCGCCGGGAGCCGTTTCAACACCCCGGCCGATGACTTTGGTGTCCATGCCTGTACCGCTGATGTTTTTGCCCAATTCATCAACAATCAGCAAATGCGCGCTCGAGAAAGGCAGGCGCGGAACGAGCCGCCGCGCCGTTTCGGTCAGCGCTTCTTCCTGAGCCGCCATCTCTTCGGGGCGCGCCGCCTGCGCCACACAGATTTGGTGAAATTCGTTTTCAACCACTCCGACGCCCGCCAAAATCTTTCCGCTAGCGAGTAACACCTCAGCCACGGCGCGGATTGTTTCTTCGTAGCCGTACTTCCGCGCGTAGAGATGAACTTCCTCCGCGCCATCGCGCTTTGAGAGGCCGATGGCAAGCATCTTTAACCGTCCGCTTTCAATTTTCCCTCGAAAGCTCGTATGGGGCTTCACGCGGTTCATCACGAGCACGCCGTCAGATTCCCACGCCAACCGGTCCATGTACGCCTGAACGCCGGCTGCGGTTTCACCGACTTTTACCGTGTCCATGGAAGAAAGGATTTCGGCGCCAACCGTCTCCGGGCGCACACCGTATTCTTCAAGAATATGCCGCTGGCCTGCTGCGGTCGCTCCGCCATGGCTTCCCATAGCGGGGATGACGAATGGCTCCGCGCCCTGTTCGCGAAGCCACTGGCAAAGCGAGCGAACAATGTCCTTAAGCCGGGCTATGCCACGGCTGCCCGCGGTCACAGCGATCCGGCGTCCGGCCAAGCGCTCCCGAGGAATCGACAGCCGGTCCAGCTCGCGATGGATTTCGAGCGGCAGGTCCGCAAGCTCCGGCGCTCCTGGCGCCGTGCGCGTGAGCCA
Organism: Terriglobia bacterium; assembly: GCA_050745645.1. Lineage (GTDB taxonomy): Bacteria > Acidobacteriota > Terriglobia > UBA7540 > UBA7540 > RH2-MAG17b. The sequence continues at coordinate 11,467 of JBOGJZ010000436.1, forward strand.
GCGGAACGGCGAGAGAGGAATATGGCCATTGTGGTTCATAGTTTATGCGCCCCCCTTTACTGGCTAGCTTGTCCGAGTGGTCCGGGCGGGCCGGACTGGTCAGGCGGCAGAGTAACCGTCACAGGGCTTGTCAAAGTAAAGTTGAGCTCAGTCTCCGAGGGAATGGTTACCTGCTGGCCGTGCGTGGCTTCTTGATCGATGGCGCCACCGGCAGCCCCGATGGCCGCGCCAATCCCAGCGCCCTTTCCGTGGCCAATCAAGCCTCCGATCAAGGCTCCTAAGCCGCCGCCGCCCCCGATCTTCTCCGCGCTGTTCACTCCCCGGGAGGAGCCCTGCTTAGTGTAATATCCCGTCTGGACAGGCACGCTTCGCCCGTTAACTGTCACGCTAATCAGCGCCAGCTTCAGCTCCGACTGGCCCTTGAAGTGCCCCGAGCTTTTTACCTCTGCAACCTGGACGCGGGCGTTCGCGCCACGCGGAATAACGATCTTGTCGCCCACCGCTACCGGCGAAAAAATGGATGCCGAATATTCCTGGTCCGGCTGCGCGGTGGCGGAACTGATCGAATCGATCATGCGCACGATGACCGGCGTTCCGGAAGGAATCAGCACCGTAACCGGTTGTGGAGGCGGAGGCGGTTGAGGCGCGGCCTGGGAAGCCTGCGGGGCGGAGTTAGCCGCTTCACGAGCGGCTTCGGCATCCTGCTCCGCTATGGCGGCTGAGGGCTTTTCGTTGCGTGCGATGCGTTTCCTTGCCTGTTTCTCGCTGCGCCGGTGAGTATTGGGCGGGGCAGGCGCTTCAGGCGGAGCTTCAGTAGCAGTCTGCGCCGGCGGCGAAGCAGGCTGGCTCACCGTAAGCTGGTCAACAACCTGCTTTACGCCCTCAGTATTGCGCGCCAAGTCTTCGACGGCCAGCTTCTCAAGAGGAGCGTTTACCGCGCCGCTCAACGTGACCACTCCCTGATTGGAGGCGACATTCACGGATAATGATTTAAGATCTGGATTCTGATAAAGCTTCGATTGGATGGCAGAGACTATCGCCCCGTCGTTAGAAACCCGCGCGTTGTGGCTGCACGCTCCTGCGGCGAGCGCAAGCGCCAGTATACTTGCTAAACTGAAGATCCTTCCTCGCTTCAAAGCATCCTCCTTCGCGCCATTTTGATTATGACATGGTTTGTCCGTTCGATTCAGCAACTTGCCCGGAAGTTGCCCGGAAGCGCAAGATACTCTCTGGTGTCTTGCCCTTGCTGAAGCGTAGTAACAGCGGGCAGCACCTCCAGTGAGATCGTGACTTCTCCGCAGAACTGTGCACGACAGGGAGTACAAGGTCACTTGAACAGTGATATCTCAAAGCCGGTTGGAGTGTCCTGGATGTCAACCTTGCGAAACCCGCTCTCCGCAATGAAGCGGTTGAATTCGTCTCTCGTGTATGCCCGCTTGATCAGCATCAGCCTGAAGGTCCATTTCGTGATCACCGAATTCACCGCTCCCAAGTCCATCCGATCTACTGCAATGTCAATCGCCTTTTTCGGGGCATCTCTCCGCAGGTCGATGATCAATGCCTTCCCGCCTGCCCTCAGAACTCGATACATTTCCTTGAGCGCCGCAGCCGGTTCTGCAAAGTTTTTGAACGCAGCCCGGCAGAAAATCAGATCGAATGAGTCACACTCGAAAAGCATGTGGGCGGCATTTCCCTGGCGGAAGTCTACCTCTACGCCCTCTTTTTCCGCGTTCTTTCGGGCAAGCTCCACGAATGTTTTGCTGATATCCAGCCCTGTGATTTTGTACTTCCCTAGCTTCGCGAGTTCGATGGCGAAGTAGCCCGGCCCTGGCGCAACTTCAAGAACGCAGGACCCTAGCCCGCATAATTCATGATTTTGGAGACAAAGAAAGCCTCCTATGGTACAAACACGTTGAGATGACGATGTTTGAAGCGCCAAAGGAGGCTTTTACTTGGGTCACGATACCACAACACAGTGT
>JBOGJZ010000437.1:0-8703 GCA_050745645.1 Terriglobia bacterium
ATGAGAGCCATGGTTTCAGCGCATCTTGATTCGGAATTCATCCAGCTTAACAACTCCAGACGAGACGAAGGAGACCCATGAGACCCATGAGACAAGAAATTTCAGGGGGCAGAGGATGGCATTCCGAGCTCTTCGCCTGTCTCCTGAGCCGATTCGCTCTATCCCTGTCATTCTGAGCGCCCCATGAGCCTTCGTCTCACCCATATAGATGAAAGTCGCCGTGCCCTGTCGCCCCCGCGAAAGCGGGGGTCCAGAACGCTACGAAACATCCTGGATTCCCGCTTTCGCGGGAATGACATTTTCGTACTTTGTGGGTGTCGCAAGGCGACATGAGCGCCTGCGCTGAGCAAAGCGAAGAGCTGCCTGCGCTACGGGATATTTTCAAGGCATAATAGAAACTCGAAAGATTTTTTCTGCAGAGCGCTAAGTCCGGCGAGGAGTGAATCTTATGTCTGAAACTCAATACGTCACCATAAAGGTGAGTGATGGAACGGAGATGCGAGCCTATAGAGCAAGGCCGCAGGCGGCTGGCCGCTATCCAGGCCTGATGATCTTCCAGGAGGCGTTCGGTGTGAATGCTCACATCCGTGATGTGGCAGAACGCTTCGCGCGCGAGGGCTACGTGGCCCTGGCGCCGGAGTTGTTCCACCGCGCGCAGGCAGGCTTCGAAGGCCGTTATGACGATTTCCCGTCCGCGCAGCGGCTGATCCAGACCCTCACGAACGAAGGGCTGGAAGCAGACGTGCGTGCCACTTTTGAAACTTTGCGCGCGGACTCCAACGTGGCCGACGGGCAGATTGCCTGCGCAGGGTTTTGCATGGGTGGCCGAGTATCTTTCCTGGCGAACACTGCTGTCCCGGTCAAGGCGGCGATCTCGTTCTACGGTGGAGGGATCGCGCCCAATCAAGCCGGTCCGGGCCTGCTCAGCCGCTCAGCAGATCTTCACGCGCCTGCGCTCCTGTTCTGGGGATTGCTTGACAAGCACGTCGGGATCGCCGCGCCGCGCACCGTTGCTGACGCGCTGCGGGAGGCGGGGAAACGGTTTGTGAATGTGGAGTTTTCAGATGGCGATCACGGCTTCTTTTGCGACGCCAGGCCAAGTTATAACGCCGCGGCGGCGGCCCAGTCGTGGGCGCTGTCGCTGCAATTCCTGAAAACGCATTTGGCCGCGTAGCGGGGGAAGCCGTTCTTGCCAGGCTGAGTGCAGAAAGCGCAGGGTTGCTGCATCACCGAGCGGTTAGCAGTTCGTTGAAAAACTCGCCCGGGTGTCATTCTGAGGCAGCCGAAGGCGACGAAGAATCTCGTAGGTCCTTGCAACGATGAACAAAGCAGATTCTTCCCGACTTCGCCGGGACAGGTCGCTCCGCTCAGAATGACAGTTCCATATCGTTTTTCAACAAACTGTTAGAGCAAGACTTCAATCCCGTCGGGAGGCGTGATTCATGAAGTACAAGCGGCTCGGCAACACAGGCCTGAAGGTTTCCGAAATTTGCCTTGGGGCCATGACGTTTGGCTTGAAGTTTTTCAACATCGGCGAGGTGAACCAAGAGGGCGCGAACCGGTTAGTCGCGCAGGCGCTCGAAGCAGGGGTGAATTTCTTTGATACGGCGGATGTTTACTCCTTCGGCGAATCCGAAGAGGTGCTGGGCCGCGCTTTGAAGCAGGCGGGGGCGCGCCGGGATGCCGTCGTGATCGCAACCAAGGTGCGCTCACCCATGAGCGAGGCGGCCATGACGGGCGCCGTCAGCGTCAGTGAGTTGAACAACGTTGGGCTATCACGCCAGCACATTTTTTCCGCCTGCGAAGCGAGTCTGCGCCGTCTCGGCATGGACCACATCGACCTTTACCAGGTGCACGGTTGGGACGCCGCGACGCCCATGGAAGAAACGCTTCGCGCTCTAGATGATCTGGTGCGTCAAGGGAAAGTTCTCTATCTTGGCTGTTCCAATTGGGCCGCGCGCCAGATTGCAAAGGCGCTGCAGATGGCGCAAGGGCACGACTGGAATCGCTTCATTTCACTCCAAGCCTACTATTCACTGGTGGGCCGCGACCTTGAACACGAACTGCTGCCGCTTTGCCGCGAAGAAGGCCTGGCGGTGCTTCCGTGGTCACCGCTTTCGGGAGGCTTTCTCACCGGAAAGTTCAGGAGGAACCAATCCGCCCCTGCCGGCGCGCGCCGTGCCGGATTTGACTTCCCTCCCATCGATCAGGAACGCGCCTTTGATGCGGTAGATGCTCTCGAAGCTGTGGCGAAGGAAATGGGCAAGACGATCGCGCAGGCGGCGCTCGCGTGGCTGCTTGCTCAACCCGGAGTTACTTCAGTGATCGTCGGCGCCAAGCGCGAGAGTCAGCTCAAGGAAAACCTCGGAGCGGCGGACGCCACCTTGACTTCAGATCAACTGGCGCAGCTTTCCTCCGCCACCGCGCCGCGCATCCTCTACCCGCAATGGATGATCGAGCGCCAGAACATGAACCGGTAAATCCACAGCGGTTACCTATAGGTATATTCTGTTCCGTTATTTTCCGTTTGGCGTTCAAGTGCCAGCCGGATGAGCTGGTCAATCAGTTCCGTATAGGGAATTCCGCTAGCTTCCCACAGCTTGGGGTACATGCTGATGGCGGTGAATCCTGGGATGGTGTTGATCTCGTTTACCACGAATTGGCCAGTTTTGCGGTCCAGCAGAAAGTCCACCCGCGCCATCCCTGAGCAGTCGATTGCCTTAAAGGCTTGAAGCGCAAGCTCCCGGACTCGCTGCGTCTGCCGCCTATCGAGAGGCGCTGGGATGAGCAGCTTCGAGCCTTCGCGTAGGTATTTGGCTTCGTAGTCGTAGAATTCGTTCACCGGCACGATTTCACCTGGAACGGAAGCTTTGGGTTGATCGTTGCCGAGCACAGCGCATTCGATCTCGCGCGCATTAACGGCTTTCTCGATGAGAATCTTCCGGTCATAGTGCGCCGCCAAATTCAGCGCTGCCGCGAGTTTGCCGGCGCGGCTTACCTTGCTGATGCCTACTGAAGACCCTAGGTTCGCAGGCTTTACGAAGGCTGGGTAGCCAATATGGCGCTGCGCGCTGAGCCGCACTTTAGCCGGATGCGATCGCCATTCCTTGCGGAGCACGGTGATCCATCCGGCCACAGGTATTCCAGCATCGCGGAAAAGGCGCTTCATGATGTCTTTGTCCATGCCGGCGGCGGAGGCCAGCACACCGGCGCCTACGTAAGGTATTCCCATAAGATCGAGGAGCCCCTGTATTGTCCCGTCCTCACCGAACGTTCCGTGCAGCAGGGGAAAAACTACGTCTATGTTCCCGGCAAATCTGCGCCGGATAGCGGATGACGAATTGAGCGGGAGCAACCTCGGCCCTCGCGGATCGGCGGAGGCAATTACTGGCTCTCCCTGCCTGAGCACGCCGGCCAACCGTTCAGCGGTCGGAGCTCCAGCAGTGTTTCCGGCAAGCCAGCGGCCTTCCTTGGTGATACCGATGGGCAGAACCTCATATTTCCGGGAGTCAATGGCTGCCAGCACGGATGCCGCTGATTGCAGGGAAACCTCATGCTCACCAGAACGGCCGCCGAACAGGATTGCTACACGAATTTTTTTGTTTCTCACGGTGAGTTTTCTACCTTGCAGCTCTGTTGCGCCGCTTTCCCTGGCGGTCACCCCCGCGAAAGCGGGGGTCCAGTGAGGCCTAAAATAGATTCCCGCTTTCGCGGGAATGACATTTTCATACTTTGCGGGTGTCGCAAGGCGCCATGAACGGCTGCTCAGAGGATTTTTTTGCCCAACGCTGAGTTGATCAGGCCCACTCCGAGGTTCGCCGTCTTATTCATGATGTCGAGTATCGGGTTAATTTCCACCAGCTCCATGGCCAGCATCTTTCCGCTATCCGCGATCATCTCCAGGGCGAGATGAGCTTCGCGGAACGTCAACCCTCCCTGTACAGGCGTTCCCACGCCGGGAGCCTCAGCCGGATCCATGACGTCCATATCGAAAGAGACGGCGAAGCCAGCCGCTCCGCCGGTGCTCAGCGTCAGGCTTTTTTCCATGACCGCACGCATCCCCTGTTCATCAATGTCCCGCATCGTGAAGACGTGAACTCCAGATCGCTTCACGGTCCTGCGCTCGCGAGCGTCCATGTCCCGCACCCCTATCAGCACGCAGCGGCCGGGACTGACTTTGGGCGACAAGCCGCAGATACGGGTCAAAGCCTCAGGGCCGAGACCCAACAAAGCAGCGAAAGGCATACCGTGCACATTCCCGGACGGGCTGGTTTCCGGCGTGTTCATGTCCGCATGGGCGTCGATCCAGATCAAGCCGACGGGTTGTCCGCGGTCATGGAAAAACTTGCTGACGCCGCCTACCGTGCCTGTCGCCATGGAATGATCGCCGCCAAGCGACAAGGGAAAAAATCCCTCTTCGAGCGCCTCGTGAATGCGCCGCGCCACGTGAGTACACGTTTCTGCGATTTCGGTCAAGTATTTTGCGCGCTTGTCGCCGAAGTGCTGCTCTTCGGGGTTTTTCACGTGAATATTGCCGCCATCTTGTACGGAATGGCCCAGCGCTCTTAAGGTGGCGTTCAACCCCGCGGCGCGCAAAGCCGAAGGTCCCATGTCCACGCCGCGGCGCTCTTGTCCGAGATCGAGGGGCACGCCCAGGATTCTGATCTTCATGCTTTGTCTCTGCTATGAAAATACCAAATTGATTATCATAGTCCAACGGTGTTGTTGAAAGAGTCTTTTTCAGCGTCCCACTGTCGTGCGAACAGAGAGGCGTCGCGCCGTTTCCGCGGCCCCTGGTTGCAAGTGAGTCTGGGAAAATAGCATCTGGCTGCGAATTTATCGTTGGGCTAAGGCATTTTGATATAATTAATATGGAGTTGAAAAGAGCGGATCTTTGCGGGTGCAGGAGAGCTTGAGCTTCAAGGTTATCTGACCGGCGCCGCTTTGCGTATTCCAAAATCAGGAAGCGGGCATAACGGCCATCTTCTGCCGGCCGGCGCTGCCTTTGAGGGAACCCGATGGCTACGACACAAGTGGCAGTTACTGAGTCTGAGCAAGGCCCATTCGCCGAACGAGTGACAAACAACCTGAGCATTCAGGTGGCGACGGTGAATGGCTCAGGAAGCCAATCCGCGAATTTGGTGCTGTTGCGCGCCATCTTTCAGATGGGCATACCCGTATCCGGCAAGAATTTATTTCCCTCCAATATCGCCGGACTTCCCACCTGGTTTACCATTCGCGCCTCACGCGACGGCTATATCGCCCGGCGCAAAGAGATTGATTTCCTGGTGGCGATGAATCCAGAGACAGCCGCGGAAGACATTCGCGGACTCCAGCCGGGCGCAGCCGTGGTCTATGACGAGAAGCTGAGCTTGAACCGGCTGCGAGAAGATTTGATCTTCTATCCGGTTCCCTTTGACGAGATCGTGACGCCTATATGTCCTGACGCCAAACTGCGCAAGCTCGTGCGCAACATGATTTACCCCGGGGTGGTAGCGCGTCTGACCGGCATTGAGATGCCGGAAATAGAAAAGGCGCTGCGGAAGCAGTTCAAGAAAAAAGTTAAGGCTGCTGACCTGAACTGGAAGGCCGTCGAGGCTGGGTATGAATTTGCAGAACGCAAGCTGCAAAAGGCCGACCGGTTCTATGTGCAGCGGATGGACAAAACTCACGGCAAAATTTTGATTGAAGGCAACGCGGCGGCGGCGCTGGGTTGCATGTTTGCCGGCGTCACCGTGGTGAGCTGGTATCCGATCACACCTTCGTCTTCCCTTTGCGAGAACTTGATCGGCTACATGAAGCGTTTCCGGATGGATCCGGGAACAGGCAAAGCGACGTTCGCAATTATTCAGGCTGAGGATGAGCTGGCTGCGCTTGGCATGTCGCTCGGAGCCGGTTGGGCAGGCGCGCGCGCCATGACTTCCACGTCCGGGCCGGGCATATCGCTGATGGCTGAGTTTGCCGGGTTCGGCTATTACACTGAAATCCCGGCGGTCATCTTTGACGTGCAGCGTGTTGGGCCTTCCACGGGGCTTCCGACTCGCACCATGCAGGGAGACATCCTCTCCACAGCCGTTCTCTCGCACGGCGACACGAAGCACCCGATGCTCTTTCCTGCAAGCGTTGAGGAGTGTTACTCCATGGCGATGGAGGCGTTTGACCTGGCGGAGGAATATCAGACGCCGGTTTTTATGATGACCGATCTCGACCTGGCGATGAATCATTGGATGGCCGATCCCTTTGCTTATCCTTCAAAGCCGCTCTCCCGAGGGAAGGTGCTGAGCGCTGCCGATCTGGAGCGATTGGGTAGTTTTGCCCGCTATAAAGATGTGGATGGGGATGGCGTGCCCTATCGCACCGTGCCGGGTACAGACCACCCGGCGGCGGCCTATTTCGTCCGCGGCAGCGGGCACAACGAACGCGCGCAATATACGGAGAGCCCAGACGTTTATGTTAGCAACATGGACCGGCTGCTACGGAAGTTTGAAGGGATGCGAGAGCGCGTGCCCGCACCGGTGATCGAAGACCGGGCGGACGCTGATTTCGGAGTTCTCGCCTACGGATCATCGCATTGGGCGATGGTTGAGGCGCTGGACCAACTCGATTGGGAGCACGGTTTAAAGGCCGGATATTGCCGCGTCCGCGCGTTTCCTTTCAACCAGAAAGTCCACGACTTTATCCGCCGCTACCCGCGCGTTTACGTGGTGGAACAGAACCGCGACGGGCAGCTTTACTCTCTGTTGCGGCTCGAGGCCAGCGCGGAGGCCATCGCGAAGTTGCGCAGCGTCCGGCACTATAGCGGATTGCCCATCGATGCGCGCAGCGTCACGGATTCAATTATTTCTCAGGAGGGAGAGGTCTAGAGATGCCAGCTACTGAAACTCGAACCGCACTGCCGAAAAAGGTGAACCGTATTGGCCTCGATTCCGCTGTTTACCGGGGCAGTAAGACGACCTTGTGCGCAGGCTGCGGGCACAACGCCATCTCGGAGCGCCTGATCGAGGCGTTCTACGAGCTGGGCGTGCAGCCGCATCGGGTGGCGAAACTCTCCGGGATCGGCTGCTCCTCAAAAAGTCCTGCTTATTTTCTGGGCACGGCGCACGGCTTCAACGCGGTCCACGGCCGCATGCCATCCATTGCGACCGGCGCTCTTCTTGCAAACCGCACCCTGATCGGGGTTGGAATAAGTGGTGATGGAGACACGGCTTCCATTGGTATCGGGCAGTTTGTGCATCTGATGCGGCGCAATCTGCCGGTCATTTACATCATTGAAGACAACGGCTGCTACGGCCTCACCAAAGGCCAGTTTTCCGCCACCGCCGATGTTGGCTCGAAGGCGAAGAACGGGGTCATCAATGACCTGCCGCCCATCGATACTTGCGCCTTGGCCATCCAGCTTGGCGCCACGTTCGTCGGCCGCTCGTTTTCCGGAGACAAAAAGCAACTGTTGGCGTTGCTCGAAGCCGCTATCGGACACAACGGCACGGCCATGCTGGACGTTATCTCGCCCTGCGTCACCTTCAATGACCACGAAGGTTCCACCAAGAGCTACGCTTACGTCAAAGACCACGAAGCGGCGCTCGAAGACATCAGCTTCGTGCCTTTCTTTGAGGATATTTCGGTGGAGTATGATCCTGGTTCAACGAAAGAGGTCACCCTGCACGACGGCTCCCATCTTATGCTCAAGAAGGTGAATGTGGACTACGACGCCACCAATAAAATGGCGGCCCTGCGCGCGCTCGAAGAGTCGCACAACAAAGGAGAGGTCTTGACAGGTCTGTTCTATGTTGACACTCAGCGGAGCAACTTTGTGGAAGTCCTGAACCTTGTGGATGAGCCGCTCTCGGCGCTACCCGAATCCCGCGTTCGCCCGCCCCGCGAATCTCTCGAACAAGTCATGGAAGAGCTGCGATAGGTAGCGCGTCTATAAGGTCGTCGGCGATGTCAAGGAAAACTTCCTCGAAAGGCTAGGTTCTCCGGGCGCGCAGCGCCCGCGCGTGTGGTCTTTTTGGTGTTGTTTCCTCGCCGGGGCACAATTCACAGGGGAAGCGGCGAACCGCTCCCGCGCCGTGCTTCTCCTACTCATCTATTCGGCCCTTTCAGGCCATGATCACCAATTCTGACTCCCTCCTCGTGCGAGGGAGGCCGGTAGCTCAATCAGAGTTTCGGTCATGGTTAGACCAGCGCTACCTCGGGCATTCCGGCAGACGAACCACGGCGAACAAACTCGGCATAATCGATCTGGTCGCGCAGCATGATGTAGAGGCGGATGGCCAGCTTGCGGGCCACCGCCACGCGCGCTCGGGCCCAGCCGTGACGGAAGGCCAGGCGTTTATAATCCTGCTTCAATTCCTTGTCCCGGCGGCAGGCGCTCTGCGCGGCCTCGACCCGCAGAAAGCGCAGCAGCCGGTTGCCCTGCTTGGTCAAAGGCCCGAAGTGCTGGCGTCCGCCGCTGAAATGCTCGCTCGGAATCAGGCCCACGTAGCTGGCCACCTTGCGCCCGTTGGCAAAGCGCTCGACCGCGGGGTCAAGCGGCATTTTGTGTGTGAATCGTCGACCATTGGGAGAGGGGATGAAAGCTCCAACGGTATTCCATCGTCTGTGAAACATAGACGAGACAGCGATAGGTCGAAATCTCCCCTCCGGTCACTTCCATGGCTCGGGTTCGGCGCTTGAATTCCTTGTTCAGCCGCTCGATCGGAT
>JBOGJZ010000438.1:0-2372 GCA_050745645.1 Terriglobia bacterium
GCTGCGGCTCGCGAGATCATCGCCGCTAATCCAAAACAGGTGGAGCAGTATCGAGGCGGAAAAACTGCAACCCTCGGCTGGTTTGCCGGCCAATTGATGAAGGCGACGCGCGGCCAGGCGAACCCTCAGCTCGTGCAGGAAATCCTGAAAAAAGAACTCGCGCCATAAGGAGGGACGAATGCTGAACGTGGGTGATAAAGCTCCGGCTTTTTCGCTGCTCTCCGATTCGGGAGAGCAGGTGAGCCTCAAGAGCTTGCTCGACAAAACCCTGGTGCTTTATTTCTTTCCCAAGGCTGATACGCCGGGCTGAACCAGCGAGGCAAACCAGTTCCGTGACGCCAAGAAAGAACTGGAAAAAGCAGGAGCGCATGTGGCGGGCATGAGCGGCGACAGCGTAGAAGATTTGCAGAAGTTCCGCGATAAATACAAACTCAACTTCCCGCTACTATCCGATTCCGTCCACCAGACCCTTGAAGCCTACGGCGTGTGGCAGGAAAAGAACATGTACGGACGAAAAACCATGGGCATTGTTCGCACCACCTACATCATCGGTATGGACGGCAAGGTTGAGCATGTGTTTCCTAAGGTCAAAGTCGACGGGCACATCCACGAAGTGCTTGACGCCCTTAAGTAGCAAATAATAGAAGACTTGGCTTGGGCGAACCACCTGATGACAATTACGCAGCATGGCCAGCTATACTGAGCGCCTTAAATTTTTGCCCGTTGTGTATCAGGGCATGGCTTTGCCGTGCCTCAAAAAAGCGCCCACCAGGCGGAATTCGTGCCGAGGATGCGCGCGAGCGGTTGAAGCGCGGGAATTAAATGAGGTGGCTGCGGCCTTTCAAAGTTACGGTTGATCCTCTTGTAGCGCACCGTTCGCCTTATAACGCTGCGGTGCTTCTGCCGGATGAAACGCCGCAGGGCTGAAAAGCGAGACTGGCGCTACAAGAGAAGGGCCTGCAGGGCGAATAATTCCAGACTTTGACCGAGCCGTGGACTAATCTCAGAGTCAATCGACGAGCGCTCCCACTTCTGCTAACATCGACTAGATGTCCGATGAAACTGTGGTCGTGACGGAGAATCGTCCTCTCACCGGCGGCCATTTCCTTCTCAGTCTTCATTCTCCGCAGCAGGCTCAGGCCACGCGCGCTGGCCAATTTGCGATGCTCCGCCTGCCGGGGCATCCGGATGCGCTGCTTCGCCGGCCCATGAGCATTTATGATCTAAAGCCCGCCCCTCTCTCTGCCTCTGGCAATGGGAACCAGAGCGGAAACGGAGATGCCCCAGCAATCGTCCAACTTCTGTATAAAGTAGTGGGCCGCGGCACCGAGTTGATGGCGGAACTAAAGCCGGGCGACAAGGTGGAGATGCTCGCTCCGCTGGGTCACGGCTTTTTTGAGGAAGATTACCTCGGCGCCGCGCGGGATGCAGATGAAGTGCTGCATGTAGCTGGAGGAATCGGTATTGCGGCGCTGCTGCTGCCTGCAAAGTCGCTCGCTAAGATGGGTGTCCGCCAGAAGTTATTTTTTGGAGGGCGAACCAGTTTGGACTTGGTCGGGGCGGAAGATTTCGCGCCCTATGTGTCAGGCGCCATGCTCGCCACGGAAGATGGCTCGTGCGGCCATGCGGGCTACGTCACGCATCCGCTGGCAGAATATCTCGAGAAAAACCATGACAGGCGGTTCCTGCTTCTAGTTTGTGGTCCGTGGGCGATGCTGCAAGCGTGCGTTGAGCTGGCTACGCGGCTCGGCAGCCGCTGCCTGGTCTCCATGGAAAACCGCATGGGCTGCGGCTTGGGCGTCTGCCTGGGCTGCTGCATTCGCGTGGAAGGCGAGGGCCACGGGAGCTACGAACGAGTCTGCACGGAGGGGCCGGTTTTCTGGTCAGAGCGCGTCATCTGGGAACGGGAATGCGTTCCGAAAATTTGACAGGTTGCTGAAAAGGGCCTGTCGGCTGTCATTCTGAGCGAAGGGGCGCTGCACAACGTCCGTCGCGATGAACCTCAATATGAAGCCAACATCCACTGACGCCATGTCTGGAACAGGCGTAGCTGAGTTCACGCCTCGTGTGGACTGCACCATGGCCGGCATTCATTTCAACAATCCGGTCCTCACCGCCAGCGGCACATTTGGATACGGCCAGGAATTTGCCCGCCTCATTGATCTAAATCAACTAGGCGGGATCGTTGTGAAGGGAATCTCGGCCGATCCGATGCCCGGCAATCCGCCGCCGCGAATTTACGAGACCGAAGGCGGCATGTTGAACGCAATCGGCCTTCAGAACGTAGGCGCGAAAAGGTTCCTGGAAGAAAAGCTGCCTTTCCTTCGCACGCTCCAGGCGCGATGCGTCGTGAACGTTTTTGGATATTCCAC
>JBOGJZ010000439.1:0-10021 GCA_050745645.1 Terriglobia bacterium
GTCCACGATCTCTCCGTAGACTCTCAACTGCCCTCTCTCGCCCGCCTGCTCCAGGGTCCTGGTCAGGCGGCGGGCGTACCGCCCGTGCTTGAGCGCGTTCAGCGACGAGCGGGCCTTGCCCCGCGCCGTGCGGGGGCCGGTGGATTTGCGGGCGTTTGACCGGCAGGCAGCCCGGCGCGCCGGGGTGAGCTTCGGAGACCGGCATAAACGGAAGTTTGGATGATGGTTGTTCATGGCCACTTCAGAGTAGCAGGGCGGAAAGCGTGGATGGAGACGGATGAGACGCCTGAGACAGTTTTTTGGTTCGGCCGGAAACTAGCTGGGAAAATGGCTTAGGGCGTGCATTCTGCTTCGAAAATTTGGGTCAGGCGCCACTTTTCCCTGGAGGTCACCCCCGCGAAGTTCACGCCGCAAGCGTCCTCACAAACTGGATGAATCGGCGCTCTGGCGGCGCCCGATAATTTCCCTGCGCTTGTGGTTACAATAGTGGGCTATGGACTCCAGCCGCCACGCTTCGCTAAAAAACATCCCGCTTTTTGCAGATTTGTCGGGAACCGAGTTGAATTTTCTTCTGGACCGCGCCGTAACGCTGCATTATGCGCCTGGCCAGCCGGTTTTCGTCGAGGGGGATCCTTGCGAGGGCCTTTATGTGATTGAATCGGGCCAGATCAAGATTTTCAGAACTTCGCCCAACGGACGCGAACAGATCCTGACCATCGAAGGAGCCGGCGCTTCCATAGCGGAATTGCCGGTTTTTGACGGGGGCGATTATCCGGCTTCCGCGGCCGCTCTTACAGAATCCACTCTCCTCCACATCCGTAAGCATGACTTCCAGGCGCTGTGTCTTGAGCATCGTGAAGTGGCGCTGAAAGTTTTAAAGGTGGTTGGGTCGAGACTGCGAACGATGGTGAATCTCATTAATGAGCTTTCTTTCGCCAGCGTCCGCCACCGCTTAGCCTTGTTCCTTTTGCGGCTCGCAGAGGATGAAGGAAAGAAGACCGGGCATGGGATCGTGTTTAACCTTCCCTCGACGAATCAGGAACTGGCGGCGCAGATTGGAACTGTCCGCGAATTGGTCTCGCGGAACCTCGGCCGGTTCCAGAGCATGGGCATTATTCAGCTGGAAGGGAAAAGGGTCACGGTACCGAACCTCAAAACCCTACAAGCAGAAGTCGATGATAACGAATGACCGGTGTGACTGATGATGTCCATGACTAAAGTCATCGAATGCAACCGGTCTTCATGCTGTGATGTCTCCTGTGGATTCATGAAGTGCAGGATGGGGAGAGAGATCGAGGGTGATGATCGAGACAGATGTGGCTACTAATCAGTTGCCGGAGGCATGGCGGCTGGCCTACAAACGCGACCGGCAAGAACCCACTGACTATGCTGACCCGGCCCCCGAGCGCCGCGCCGCAAAAGCGCTTGCCGCATTTATTCTGGCCGGCCTTGCCTTTCTTGCGCTTCCCGGCACGTTTCTTGGCGTCTGGAACCTGATTGTAATTTCTGAACATCGTGCCGCAACCGCCGCGGCCCCAGCTTGGATTCAGGCTCACGGCCACGCTCAGTTATTCGGATGGGTGGGCAGCTTTATCTTCGGCATTTCGCTCTATGTTCTGCCAAAATTCCGCGGCCGCCCGCTTAAGAGTTTTGGATTGGTTTGGACTATTTGGGTGCTTTGGACCGTTGGGGTTGCTTGGCGGTGGTGGACAGGCATTGGCGCCCATGAATGGCGCGTAGGGTTGGTTGGCTCAGCAATTTTGGAGCTTGCCGCTTACGCGCTGACACAGCGCGTTCTTGTCTTCCGGAGCGGAGGTGGCAAGAAGAAGCCGAGCGATCTTGGTTCATGGCTCGGTATTTGCGGCTTTGCTGCCTTGGGCGTGGCGCTTACCTTGAATCTAGGTGTTTGCACTTTTCTGGCCTTGCGGGGCGATTCCGCGGCCTTCCCTCCTCTCTGGGACCGCACTTTTCTTGTCATCGCATTGTGGGGATTCGCGGTTGCGGTGGCGTGGGGATACAGCACCAGGTTTGTCACAATTTTTCTTGGACTGCAGAGCCCTATTCATCGAGCGGCCCAACGGCTTTCGATTGGCGTTGCCGCCATTGTGATCTGCGCCCTGTTGCATCAATTCTTGCTGGCGGATTTACTCGCGTTGGTGCTGACAGTATACGCCGTGTGGGTCCTGCGAATGTTTCACACTTCGGCACGCCCCGCGAAGCTTGTGGGCGTTTATCGAAGTTATCCAGCCTTCATACGGCTTGCCTATGCGTGGCTTGTGGTGGGAGCGGTTTTGGGGTTGGCGGCGGACCTCGCGCCCCGCGTCACCGGACTCGAAGGGGCTTCGCGCCACGCCATCACGGTGGGATTTATTGCCACGCTCATCTTTGCTCTTGGCCCTCGAATCCTTCCTTCATTCCTGAATGGCCGTGAGCTTTATAGCACCCGAATCATGGCTGCGAGCCTCTGGCTTTTGAGCGTGGGATGCCTCCTAAGAGTTTTGAGCGAGGCGGTTGCCTATTCGTCAGGAGGGCTGCTTTGGAGCGTGCTGCCGCTTTCCGCATTTCTCGAATTGGCGGCGGTGATTGCCTTTGTTGTGAATATGGCGGTGACGCTCACGCAGCCGCTACCGGCGTGGTTCTCAGCGGGCGGCGTGAGCCCTAAGCTGCCTCTCTATTGGTATGTCACAAGCTTTCCTAAAGCAAGGTCTGTCCTGATTCAAGCAGGCTTAAAGACACTTGCCGAGAGACGTGAAGTCCCTCGGTCTCTCAGCCTCGCGGAAGCTGCCACAGCGGACGGTTCCGATATAAACAACTTGGTCTCCCGGCTTAACGAGTTCTTCAGCCGGCGCCAGCCGCGGCGAACCGGACGGAAATAAAAAGAGATCATAGATCGTTGCGATGCGCGCGGCCAGCATCATGCCGATGGAATGTGGAGTCTTATGAAGATCCTTGCCCTTGTCATCATCGCTTACACCGCCGTGATGTTACTCATCCACGTATCGACAGGAAAGATCCTCAAAGCGTGGAATGGGCCTGCCGGGTCGTGGATCAAGAGGCGGTTTCCTCCGCAGCGGGCGCTGCGGGTTGAGGCATTGTACTGGCTGCTGACTCTCGCGGCCTGGCCTCTCTGGCCGTCGTCCGCCTGGAAAACGTTGGTGGTCGTGTTCGCAGCCATCCACTTGACCGTCTGGGGAGCGGGCGAGTTGCGCACAATTCGCCTCAGCGGAGAGGGTGACCTACCCGCTCAGACCCATCATGCGCACCGAGCCATTATCGCCTTTGATTTGGTTGAAGCGGCAGTCCTAATTGCCGTCGGATGGCTCACCGTGCTCTACCTGCTGCATGCGGGACAACACCTCTTGGCGCTGTACACAGTATGACCGGCGTGGGCATGTGACTTGCTGCATGGCCAATTCGCGTGTCGCGCTTGCAATTTCCAGCTTGAAACACTATCGCGCTTCGAGCGGAACCGGAACACGCAGGACGCTTGCGCGATGTGTTTTTGAGAAGTTCATCACGCGCCATAATCCAACGCCCCACCACGCCAGCGCTCCGAGTTCCATGAAGCCGGTAATACCGATGAGAGGGTATGCGATACCGGGCCGGGAATCCGTCAGGATTTCCAGCACCACGCGGCCTGCACAGCCCACATTGAGCAGTATGAACGGCCCCCAAAGCGAGGTGAGCTTGCGCGAGTCCACTCCGGCAAGAATAGGAACAACCCGCGAGGAAATGCCCAGGATCATCATGCTGATGAATCCGACCGTGAAGGCGTGCCGGTGTGCTCCCCAGAAGGCGTGGGAAAAACCTTCTCCTACCCAAGAGCTGTAAGGCATCAGGAGAGGCATCATGACCATGGCGATGAGCAGCCAGACGTACGCCGCGCGGATGAATTTCCAACTGCGGTCGGACTGGTTGGTATGGGTGAAGACGCGAAGCTGGATCACGAGCAGCGCCGCCCAGAGCACCATCAGCATGTAGGAAAATTCAAGAGTGAAACCAAAGAAGGGGTTGCCGGTCAAGAGCAGCGCCACGTAGCTCGCCACGTCCAGCAATAGGCTGCCGTTCATCAGCCAGAAAATCAGCCCTTGGCGGTCATGCCCGGGCTGGCCGAGGCCGTAGACTACTGGCACAAAGCGTTGGCTTACACCGGCAATGATAAGCGCGGCGAAGCCGAGCAACTGGATGTCACGCAACGGGCCATCAAGCAGCGCGGTGCGCAAAACGGTTTCCTGCAAGTTTGCCGCGGTCGCCTCGGCGAAGAAAAAGAAGCCGCTGAAAATAGCTTGGATCAAAAACCAGCTGAGAGCGGCAATGATAAAGACTTCATAGGGATTGCGGGGGCTCATAGACTGCCGAGCCGTCTTCAGGATAATCACCATGAAAAGGACAATCGCCGTGATCTCCGCCGCTGCGGAAGCTGCTCCGAGGCTGAGAGCGAGCCCGCCATGTTGCAGCATGTCGCCGCCAATGCGCGCGAGAATGCCAAAGATCATCAGGTAAAGCGTGAGGTTGGCCAGGCGCGGCCGCCATAGCGTGGTCACCTTGAAACGCGGGAACGATTGGTAGGCAAAGCCCATGACGAAGAGTCCCACCCAACCGAAGATCATGGCGTGAGCGTGCGCGTGAATGGCGGGAAGGAGATTTGGCTGGAGAAGCGCTTTGCCGAGCGAAATCTGCATTAAGGCGATGACGCCCCAAAGCCCTCCCAGGCTGAGCACGATCACAATCGAGGTTTTGAAGAAGCGCCGGTAAATATAATCGGCCAAAGACTCGTGATACACGTAATCTCGCTTGGCGGGGTTGTTGATCTCGGCGTTCAGGTCTTTCAAGAGTACGTCCAGGTCCGCTTCATGAACCGAGGCGAAGAATTCGAGCGGTTCGGCTGGACCGTTTTCGCCGCCGCAGCCTTTCAGGCCATGCTGATCGAAAATCCGCCGGGCCGAAGGACAGAGTCGAATGATTTCTGCGATGCTGGTGGATCCCGTGATTTTGCGCATATCCGCTTTCTCCTTGCACAAACTTGTATTGTCCGCTTCAGACGATTGTGTGGCATGAAGCGCAAGAGGAAGCGCCCAAACCCGTTTTATTACTTCACCGTGGCTTGAGCTTCAATCGCCTCGTTCAACTCTCTCAGGAGTTGGTCGGGGTCCAGTTCGTGCTTTCGGGCGGCATCACCCAGCGGGAGCCCCGCCTCGCAGCAAAGATCTAAATTGCAGCGAGCAAACACCTTCAGCGTTGCAGGATAGAGCCTGACAATCTCTCCCACCAGAACATCCGTAACTATGACGGACATATACGCACCCTCTCTTCCATTGGAGTTAACAGGCTCAGCATATAGGAGTGACCCGATGTGAACGATGACTTTTGTCACGGAAGAGTTGGCGGCCTGCCTTAGCGGCTGCGAGTGTCCTCACTTTCCATTGCAATGATCCCGCTCCGTGGTTAGGTGTGGCGCGAAAGGTTTGGCGCAGGAGCAGGCGCCGTGACTTTGGTCATACCGCCGTTTGATCTGTTGGTGCAGGATATCCAAAGAGGAGGCGCTAAAAAATGGGTACAGCAACCAGCGTTCTGCGGCAGGAGCACCAATCGATTAGAGCCATGCTTGGCTTCACTGAAGGAGTGGCAGGCAAGATGAGCCGTGGAGGACTGGCGCCGCCCGATGTGTTGGCAAAGGTGATGGATTTTATCCGCATCTTTGTAGACCAATGCCACCACAGCAAAGAGGAAGAGATTCTCTTTCCCATGCTCGAGAAGAAAGGAATCCCCACCTCGGGCGGCCCGCTCGGCATAATGCTCATGGAACACGATCGAGCCCGGGGTCTTATTCAAAAAATGGTCGAAGCGGTGGAGGCTTACACTGCTGGCGGCCAGGGTTCCGGCGAGCGATGGACCCATGCTATGTGGGATTACTCAGATCTAATGCATGACCATTTTGGTAAAGAAGAAGAGGTTCTTTTCCGGATGGCGGATAACGTTCTGAGTCCTGAGGAACAAGCAGCGCTTGCGAGCGACTTTGAGAGGCTTGAAAAAGAAAAGATTGGCCCGGGCCGGCACGAGCAGCTCCATGCCATGATAGCGGAGCTACTCTCGCAAAACGGGAGAAGGTAATCAATCCTTCTTCTTCCGGACCTAATTCCAGAGCCAAACAATAGAAAAGGAAAAATCATGAGCACACCAAACACAAGCAGCACACCTGCCATCATCACAACTATCGATGTTCGGCCAATCCCACACGCACAAAGACATCCTCTGATCTTCAAAACCTTTGACGGATTGAACCCTGGCCAAGCCTTTGTTTTGGTGGTTGATCACGACCCGAAGCCAGTTCTCTTTGAGTTGGACTTTGTCCGAAAAGGCAAATTCGCCTGGAATTACCTTGAACAAGGGCCGGAGGTTTGGCGCGTGCAGATGGCGAAAACTCAATAGGGCTACGGGGAGCGCAGGGTCTTTCAGTAGCTACAACTTTTGCAATCGGTGTGATAATTTAACGTCGGGCCTATTTGACCTGTCGCCCAAAAACTGGACCAGCGGGGTAGCACGGAGTTTCAGGACCCGCCGCCGGGGCGAGCCGGGACCGTCTCCGGCCGGATCGAATTGCGGGAGCGGATCAAGGCTTCATGCGCCGAGCCGCGAGAGGCGCTGTATCGGATACCGGCGGATCGGCGGTCTGCTGTTCGACCTCGGCGGGAGTCTGATGGGGTTGATGGCGAGGAGTGCGGGAATGCTCCTGCAAGCCTTTCAAGCCCTGGGCCTGGAAACGCCGCAGCCGCTTGCGCACGGTAGGGGCGGAGGTCGAGAAGGCGCGCGCGGCTGCCTTGGCCCCCCACCAAGGCAGCCATTTCTCTTCTCCTCCGAGAACTGAGACGCTTCGATCCCACCGAGAGGATGCGATCTGAGTAGGCTCTACTAATGGGTCTGGTTTCCTTGACAAGGGAGGCGGCGGGCTATAATCTAACGTATCCGCGCTCCGGAGGCCGAGATGCTAATCACGCGGAAAGAGCTGGCTCTTCGCAAGATCACGGTGGATAAGACCTACCCCGCCGGAGTGTTTGACGATCGCGGGCATATGTTTCGTCAGGTTGCGCCGCTGCGAGTTCAGGCCGTGGCGGAGCTTGTGAATTCAGATATCCGCATTCGGGGCCGTCTGCACACCCGGTTAGAGATGGAGTGTGACCGTTGCGTAGCCCAGATGGAGCTTGGCGTGGAGCAGAATTTTGACTTGTCTTACCGCCCGGTCTCGGTGATCGCGCGCGCTGAAGAGGTCGAAGTTAATAGTGATGAGCTTGAGGTGGGATTTTATTCCGGCGAGGGAGTAGAACTGGCGGATATGGTCAGAGAGCAGGTGATGCTGACCCTCCCTATGAAGAGAATTTGCCGGCCGGACTGCCAGGGCTTGTGCCCCATCTGCGGATCAAATTTGAATTTAAAAAAGTGCGACTGCCGGCAGCAAGCGGTCAATTCTCCCTTGGCGGTTTTGCTTCACCGGAACTGATAGAGTTGGCGTCCGGCGTGGGTGAGAAGCGGCGTGGATAGGGGCTGTCAGTCGCCCGATGGGTCGTCTGCAGGCGACTACGGAAGGAAGTAGAAATGCCCAATCCGAAAAGAAGACATTCCAAAGCGCGGCGAAACCGCCGGCGTGCGCACGACAGCCTGGCAGGACCCGGACTTTCAGAATGCCCTCATTGTCACGAAGCTAAACCTCCCCATCAGGCGTGTCCGCACTGTGGCTATTACCGTGGCCGCGAAGCCATTCTGGTTGAAGAAAAGGCCTAGCGGCAGGTTTGCGGGCGGCGCAACCGCCATCACCCACCGCGTCACGATCCCTCTTCTCCTGCGCGAGCGGGAAATGGAGGGATGAGGGAAACCGACCGAAGGCAAGATACGCCGAGGAAAGCAGCCTGAGACCCTCATAACGGGCTGGTTCCGGGCCGCAGAGATTCCTGAAGCGATTACTAGGTTGCTGGCGCGGCGGGAAAAGATCGCGCCGCCTGAAGTTTTTGCACAGATCGACCGTCCGCACTTTCAATCATGCCACGTATTGCCGTTGACGCAATGGGAACCGACGGAGCGCCGCTTCCGGAAGTGGAAGGGGCGATTCGCGCGGCGCACGAGCGGTTTGCGGAGATACTTCTTGTTGGTCCCGAGGACATACTGGATCGCGAGCTGGCCAGGCGCAAAGCGCGCGGGCTTCCCATCGAAGTAGTGCACGCCAGTGAAATAGTCACAATGGAGGATGCGGGAGCGAAGGCCTTCAGGCGCAAGCGGGATTCTTCCATGCAGGTGGCGGCGCGGTTGGTCAGGGACGGAAGGGCGGACGGCATGGTGAGCGCCGGGAACACGGGCGCCGTCATGACCACTGCCAAGATAATACTTGGCGCCCTGCACGGGGTGGACCGACCGGCCTTAGCCGCTGCCTTCCCGACTTCCAAGGGGAAAGCGGCGGTCTTATTGGACGTGGGCGCCAACGTGGATTGCAAACCGCAACACCTTGAGCAATTCGCCGTCATGGGCGAAATCTATTACCGGGTGATCTTTGGCGCGGCCAGGCCGCGCGTGGGCCTGTTGTCCATTGGCAGCGAGGACCATAAGGGGAATGATTTAACCCGAGAGTCGTTTCGCCGGCTTAAAGAATTGCCATTGAGATTCGTAGGAAACGTGGAAGGACGAGACCTTTACAATGGCCGGGTGGAAGTAATTGTCTGCGACGGCTTCATCGGAAACGTCGCGCTCAAAATCAGCGAGGGTCTAATTGAGGCGATGCACGGCCTAATGAGAGAATCGCTTTCCAGCACGCTCTCATCGAAAGTCGGCTACGTTTTATCACGGAAGGCCTTTCGTCACTTCAAGAAGCGCGTGGATTACTCTGAGTACGGCGGCGCTCCGTTACTCGGGGTGCGGGGAGTATGCCTGATCGCGCACGGAAGCTCGAATGAAAACGCGATCAAAAACGCCGTCCGCGTGGCAGCAGAATTTGTGCAGGGAAGCGTAAACGACAAAATCGAACGGGAACTGGCCGGAGCAGTTCGAGTGGAAAGTGGAGCCGCCTCCGGCCAGTAGAGACCGCAGAGTCTACCGCGGCGAAGATTGGCAGATGGATCAAGGATTAGAATGAATAGCGCTGGAGTAGTGGGAACCGGATCAGCGTTGCCGGAGAAGGTGATTACCAACGCCGACCTCGAAAAAATCGTGGACACCTCCGACCAGTGGATCACTGAGCGGACGGGGATCAAGGAGCGGCGGCAGGCTGCTCCTTCGGAGACTACCTCCTCGCTGTGCATTCTGGCGGCGCGGAAGGCTCTTGCGATGGCGGGCGTTTCAGCGCACGATCTGGACCTAATCATCTGCTCCACGATCTCTCCCGATATGCCGCTGCCTTCGACAGCGGCCTTTATTCAGCGGGGCCTTGGCGCCCGGAGCGTATGGGCCTTTGATCTGGCAGCGGCTTGCTCCGGCTTTCTTTTCGGCATGACGGTGGCGGATCAATTTATTCGCGGCGGGCGGGCGAAGTATGTGCTGGTGGTTGGAGCAGAGCTTCTGTCCCGGTTTCTAGACTACCAGGACCGCGCTACTTGCGTGCTGTTCGGCGATGGCGTCGCGGCGGCTGTCCTTGGGCCTATGACGCCGCCCTCAGGCATTCTGGCGACGGAAATGCACACGGACGGCCAGTTCGCGGACTACCTTTTCATTCCGGCGGGTGGCACGGTACGCCCCGCTTCGTGCGAGACTGTTAGAGGCCGTGAGCACTACATCAAAATGCGCGGCAATGAACTGTTTAAAGTCGCGGTGCGCAGCCTTGAAGATGTTTCCAGACGAGTGCTCGACGCGGCGAGAGTGCAACCGGAGGATCTCGACCTTTTTATTCCCCATCAGGCAAACCAGCGGATCACCGAGGCGGTGAGAGAGCGGCTGGGGCTGAGTCCGGATAAGGTATTTACAAACATCGACCGGATTGGGAACACTTCCTCGGCGTCTATTCCGCTGTGTCTTGATGAGTGTGTTCGGAGCGGGCGTATCAAGA
>JBOGJZ010000440.1:0-5911 GCA_050745645.1 Terriglobia bacterium
GCTTAAGCGCATCCACGAAGCTCTCGAGGCGGCAGGCCGGGCGCTCCAGCCATTTGTGCCGGGCGCGGTCAAGGCAGACTACAAATCCGCCGGTGACCCGGTGACGGAGGCCGACCGGGCCGTCAACCATGTGCTGCATGAAACGTTGCTGCGCGACGGCGAGGGTTGGCTTTCCGAAGAAAGCGCGGATGACCAGGTTCGCCTCGGCAAGGATCGAGTCTGGATTGTAGACCCGCTTGACGGCACGCGCGAATTTGTCAGCGGGATTCCAGAATGGTGCGTCTCGATCGCCTTCGTAGAAAGCGGCCGGGCGACCGCCGCCGGCATTAAAAATCCAGCTACCGGAGAAACCTTTCTGGGTTCTCTCGGCAGTGGAGTCGTCTTCAATGGCAAAGCCGTCCACGCCAGCCCGAGGCATAGCCTTCCCGGCGCGCTCGTCCTGGCCAGCCGGAGCGAGGTGAAGCGGGGCGAGTGGAAACGGTTCGATGGATCTTCTTTTTCAATTCAACCGATGGGTTCGGTCGCTTATAAGCTGGCTAGGGTAGCGGCAGGGTTAGCGGATGCTACCTGGACCTTGACGCCCAAGCATGAATGGGATGTAGCCGCTGGAGTGTTGCTGGTTGAAGCTGCGGGCGGGTTCGTGAGCACGCTGACAGATGGCCAGCCTAGCTTCAACAACGAGTCGGCGCTGATGCCCGGATTGATCGCGGGCGGCCGAGGCTTGCGTGATGACATCTCCTCTTTTTTGCGCCCGCACCTGCAAGCGCGGACGATGAGCGCGAGCCCGGATCGCTCGTAACTCCAGACGCTGGGCGCGTTTTTCAAGAAGATGCAGGAGCCATCGAACCATAGCATGAACGTGGCTGAAATGGCAGCTTACGATCGATCCGAGGCCGCTCCCACGGGTGCGGCCGCGGCGCGCGCTAAAGCGCCGGTCTTTGTCATAGGCAGTCCCCGCTCCGGAAACAATTTCCTTTATCACACTCTGCTCTCATCGGGCGGCTTCGCCGTTTACCGCGCCGCCTCGCAAGTCTTCAACATGCTCGTTCCCCGGTTTGGCGATTTTAGCGTGCTCAAAAACCGCCGGGCGATGATGAAGGCATGGCTGGCTAGCCCGTACTTTGAGCGCACGGGATTAGATGCCGGCTCAATCGAAGCGAAGGTAATCGCGGAATGCCGGAGTGGAGGCGACTTTCTTCGCATCGTGATGGGCGAGATCTGCCGCCGTCAGAATGCAAGCCGCTGGGCCAACCTCAGCGTTGAGGAACTGCTCTACCTGCCGGAGATCAAGCGTACCGTTCCCGGCGCGCTGTTCGTTCATACGATCCGCGATGGCCGCGACGTGGCCTTATCGCTTGCGAAAAAGGGCTACGTCCGCCCACTTCCATGGGACAGAGACCGCGGATTACTGGTCGCGGCCCGCTACTGGGACTGGATCGTCCGCAGAGCCAGAAAGCTTGGCCGGGCCTTGGGTCCGGACTACCTGGAAATCCGTTACGAAGATTTGGTTGCTCATCCGCGTGAGACGCTAAACGTGATCGGGGAATTTATCAGCCAGAATCTTGATTATGACCGCATCCGCGAGGCGGCTGTCGGGACCGTTGGCGACCCCAACACCTCTTTCAAAGCCGGTGAGAACCAGGCGGAATTTAATCCGGTCGGGCGCTGGCGCGCCGGCTATTCCACCGAACAGCTCGCGTCTGTCGAAGCGCTGGTGGGGCCGCTGCTTCACGAGCTGGGATACCCACTTGAGACTCCGCCCGGGGAGTTGAAGAGCGCCCGGTCTTATCTGGCCTTCAAGATGATCTATGGGCTGTATTTCGACGCGCGGTTCTGGTTGAAGTCCAAGACGCCGCTGTCAAGATTTATGGTCAGCACCGCCAGCATGCAAAGCATAGAGGTCTTCACCCTGTAACACGCCTTGCGAATTAAGTTGAAGTTAATGCTTTTTAGCGCTAAGAAATCTCATCACCGCGGTTTGTTGGATAGCGATCTGGAAAAGGTCGCCCGCCTGCTGTGGCTTCCGCATCTGCGAGCGAGACCGCAACAGCCCGCAGCCCAGGCCACTCGGCGCCGCGAGCTGCCGATTACCCCGTTACTACGCCGCCAGGACATCTCAATCACCGGCTTGATATACGATGCAAACTCCCGCTCAATAGTCCTCTCACAACGCATCTTTCATTCCGCTCTTATCTCAGTAGTTGATTACCGAGTTTCACGGGCGACCCCACGTCAGGATTCGTTTACAAGAATCGTGCTTGTCTTTTATTAGCTTAATGGTTAAATTACACGGTCTTAATGCACGTCCGCTGTCCCGGATGGGTTTGCAGGGTAGAAGTTTGCCAACATTGGAGAGAGCGTTTCTGATTCTCTCTTCTATTTTGCCCAGCCCGCGCGAACTAATGGCGGCAACCTGTTGACTCGAAGTCGCAGCGCATTTGGAACGACGATTGCTTCATTCCGCACCTTCCGAGGTTAGCACGGTAGCCTCGGAGCAGGAGAAGGCGAGCAAAGGATTAATGGATTCCTGCCCGCGTGGGAATGACGGCTTCCATGGAAATTGGCGTTCCCATGGAAGGGGGAATCCAGGATTTGATCCGCCGTTATAAGCACTTTGCTAACAGCGTGCCGCATGTTGAACGCTGATTCTTCGCAGTTCATTTCGCGCGCGTGATTAGTCAGACAAGTTTGCAGTAGGAGAGCCGAGTACCCTTTCTAACACTTTACTGGAGGTAGAGCCTAGTTAGGGCGTGCGATGACCTTACTGCATGCAGCAGCGGGAGAGCCGAGTACCCTTTCTAACACTTTACTGGAGGTAGAGCCTAGTTAGGGCGTGCGATGACCTCGCTGTAGCGGTGCTGCCCGGGAGGTCCTTTGGGCCTTCCGGGTTGGCTGCTCCTCAAGCACGTTTTCCCGCATCCGCTTAAATTATTCAGCCCTCGGTTCTAAGCCTCATTTTTTTAGTTCCACAATCGTAACCCCGTCGCCGCCCTCATTTTGGGACGCAGGATAAAATCGTTCCACGTGCGGATGCGAGGCGAACATCTCACGCAGGCTGCTTTTGAGTACGCCCTTGCCGTGCCCGTGTACGATGCGTAGTTTGAAGCGGCCGGCAAGAAAAGCGTTGTCCAGAAGCTTATCCACGCTCTCCTTGGCCTCTGTGGCTGTTTGGCCGATCACGTTGATCTCGGCCGGAAGCTCCGCTTCTGAAGCCGTGCCGCCCTCGAAGGGCACAGAGAAAAGCCGCTGCGCCCTGCCTAGAACCCGAACGTCATCCTTACCGGCGCGGATGCGCAACCGGCCGACTGCGACTTCAATTTCATTTCCTTCGCCGATCGCAGTAACAGCGCCTGGCATCGAGAAATTCCGGACCTGAACCTGATCGCCTACCGCGGCCGGCCTGCTCACCACCTCGGGCTCACCCGGCGCCGCAGACGGACCGGTTTCGAGCACCTGAGCGTTCCACTGCTCGCGGGCATCACGCCGGAGGCTTTCCGCCTTGCGCCCTGACTTTGCCAAGCTCCTGGCAGGTTTCCCTTCCTGTTCCAACTGCCGCCGCATTTCTTCGATCGCCTGCTTGAACTGCTGATCGTATTCCCGCAACGTATGTTCGAATCTGTCGTCCAGATCGCGCAGCTTACTCTGCCGCTCCGAGGCGGACTGTTTGGCGAGGCGCGCTTTCAGCTCTTCAAGCTCAATCGACTGCCGCCGCGCGTCTTCCAGTTTTGCTTCGAGTTCGGAGTGTTTCGCGTGCAGTGAGCTGATGAGCGCCGAAGCCTGCGCGCCGGCCGTGTCCATCAGCGCGCGCGCTTTGTGAATGATCGCTCCATTCAATCCCAGGCGCTGCGCGATCTCGAGACCGCTGGACTTGCCGGGCAGGCCGGCCAGAATGCGATACGTCGGAGCGAGCGTCGCCTCATCGAAATCCATTGCGGCGTTCACCGCTTCGGGAGTCTCTGCGGCATAGGCCTTGAGCCGCGAATGATGCGTGGAGACAATCGCCATGCATCCCCGAGCACGAAAAAGATCGAGGATCGCGACGGCCAGCGCCGCTCCTTCTTGCGGATCAGTGCTGGCGCCTATTTCGTCGAGCAGCACCAGGTCCCGCCCTTCCGTAATCTCGACCATGGACTGGATATTGCGGATGTGGGCCGAAAACGTACTTAAACTCTGTGCAATGGATTGCTGGTCTCCGATATCCGCGAGCACGCGCGTGAACACGGGCAGGCGAGCTTCGCGCGCCAGCACCGGCAGCCCGGCCTGCGCCATCAGCGCGGCTATTCCGGCGGTCTTCAAGGCAACGGTCTTACCTCCCGTGTTCGGGCCGCTGATCACCATCAGTGTGTGCGGCGGAGCGAGTTCAAGCGTGAGTGGAACGGCCCGGCGGCCAGCGGTCTGCAACGCTTTTTCAAGCAGTGGATGGCGCGCCTCGTGCAGCCGCAGCTCCCACGTTTCGGAGAATTCCGGCAGGCAGGCGTTCCATTGGCGGGCGAATTCAGCTTTGGCGAACGCCAGATCCATCTCGCTGAGCGTGGCCGCCGCTTGCACTAGCTCTAGTCTGCAGGCGCGCAGCCTATCGGTGAATTCGCTCAGTATCCGCCGGATCTCCGCCGCCTCCCGCCCGGCAAGCTCCACAAGCTCGTTGTTGAGCGATACCGTTTCGAGCGGCTCAACGTACACCGAGGCTCCTGAAGAGCTTGCGCTGTGCACGATTCCCGGCACGACCTTCCGCTTCTCAGTCCGCACAGGCACCACGAAGCGGCCGTTGCGCAGGGTGATCAGCTCTTCCTGTAAAATTTGCTCCTGCCCGAGGCGGCGCAGGAGCTTTTCGAGCGTGGCGTGCAGTTCGCGTTCCAGGCGCTCCATGGAGCGGCGAATCCCCGCCAGCACGGGGCTGGCGGAAGAATCCAGGCTGCCGTCAGGAAGGATTTTACCGGCGAGCGCCGCAATCAGATCATTGAGGTCCGGCAGACTGCGAGCCAGCCCGTCCAGGCCGGCAAGTCGCGTCTCGGCAAAGAGGCTGCGCCACGCGGCAGCGGTTTTAGCCACCTCGATTACAGAGTAAATCTCAACGCCGGAGCAGGAGACGCCTTCGATCCGGATTTGCTCGAGAATGGTGCGTGGATCGGCCAAACCGGCCAAGCTCGGTCGCGGATTCAGAGCCAGGTACTGACCCGCTTCGCGGACAAGCTGAAGAGTCGCGCGAATGGCGGCGGTGTCCGCCCCGGGCTCGATGGCGGCCAGCGCTGGCAGACTCAAGCTGCCGGTAAGGAACGGCCGGAACAGAGCTACCACGCCGGCAAATTCCAGAGCATCACGGGAAAAGACGTCGAATGATTCCTGCAAAGCGCTCATTGGTAACTCCTAAGCTACCTTATGATATACTTGCGCGTTATCAGGGTGACAGCACACAGCAAATGGATCCCTTCGATTGCGAGGGCCGTGATCCTAGGTAGCCAAGAGGCCTACCTCCTTCGGATTTTCAGGTTTCCTTCAGGTTCGCGCCTTAAACTTTGGTCGATAATAGCTGCTCGAGCGGAGGGATTTCCTTTGACCTTGCTGTTGACGGGTGGGCAACGCACTCTGCGGAGTTGGCGCGAGCCTTTTTTGCGCTCGACGCAATCCGTTCGACGCCGTATCAAGAAAGAGGTGTCACCGGTGGGTGTACAAGTCATGTTTTGGCGTAACAAATGGACCAGAGTGGTAACTCCATTCGCGGGTCTATTGTTATTTGTAGCCTCTGTTGCAATCCCTGTCCGGATTTCCGGGCAGGTTTCAGGCGGTGCGCTTTCCGGCAGCATCACTGATGGCTCGGGCAGGGCCATGCCTAACACCAAAGTTTCCTTGACGAACGTGGTCACCGGCGCCACAAGAACCGTCAAGACAGACACGCGAGGGCTGTACGCCGCTC
>JBOGJZ010000441.1:0-20764 GCA_050745645.1 Terriglobia bacterium
TCAGAAGCGCTACATCGCTTTGGTTCACGGCTATGTCAAGCGTGAGGAGGGCGTCATCGACGCTCCCATCGGCCGGGACCCGGGCCGCCGCGTGCGCATGAAGTCCGGCGGCCTCCGCGCCCGCCAATCCATAACTGCCTACCGGGTCCTGCGCCGGTTTCCGGGCTTCACTTTGCTTCAAGTTTCACCTCGCACCGGAAGGACTCACCAAATTCGCGTTCATCTTGCATGGCTAGGTCATCCGGTCGCCGGCGATGCCCTGTACGGGGCGCCCACGCGCGTCCGCAGCGGCGTTCAAACCCAGGAGTCACTCACTCGCACGTTCCTGCACGCTTGCGCCTTGGAATTCCACCACCCTCGAACCGGCGCGCCATTGGTCTTCGAGGCGCCGCTGCCTGAGGATTTGCAGAATTATCTCGATCGAATGGCAGGCTGCTGAAAAAGTCTTCAGGGGGTTGCTGAAAAAAGCTTGGAGCGTGTCATTCTGAGTGAGCTGCCAGAATCACCCTGGGCCGCGAGTCTCTTCCAGGCCTGCGGTTTCCCGCGCTCTTGTTTTGGAAGTTTACTCTTCTTATACTAGACAAAGCCGAATCATGGAAGCTTCCAATCAACTCCAGCAATGGCTCTCCTGGGTCATCCGCATCCGCTTTGTCATCATTACGTTTGTATTCGCCATTGCCTACCTGACTCAGGAGCTGCTGAACCGCCCGGGAGATGAAGTTTCCGTC
Source organism: Terriglobia bacterium (assembly GCA_050745645.1). Lineage (GTDB taxonomy): Bacteria > Acidobacteriota > Terriglobia > UBA7540 > UBA7540 > RH2-MAG17b. Next base: position 729 of record JBOGJZ010000441.1, read on the forward strand.
AAAGCACTCGGCATCGCCATCATCCTGTGGTATGTGCTGGGCCTTTTCTACCTCATCTACAATCAACTCAGCCGCGATTTGCTGTTGCAAGCCTACGTTCAAATCTGCGGTGACATCATCCTGATCACTGCCATCGTTCACATCACAGGCGACCTGGATAGCAATTTTATCTCTCTGTATTTCCTGGCCGTCATCATGGCGAGCGTCGTGCTGCCTCGATCTCAGGCCTTCCTGATTGCCGGCGTCAGTTTCATCTGCATGGGCTCGATGTTGGAACTGGCGTATCTGCCCAGCCTTTACCCCGTATTCGCCCTGCGGCATTCGGCCTTGACGCGCTTCCTGGGATCAACGTCGCTTCCAGTCGACCTGACGACGTTTGAATTGAAGATCCTCGCCAGCCTTTTCGGCTTTTTTGCCGTGGCTTATCTATCCAGCTACCTGGCCGAAAACCTGCGCAAAACCGGCGAAGAGCTGCGCGACAAAACTGGAGAAGTAGCAAGCCTTCAGGCGCTCAACGAAAATGTAATCCAGAGCATGCGCGGAGGGCTGATCACTACGGACCTTGAGGGCAGAATCCTGGTCATCAACCGGGCCGGCGAGGCGATTTTGGGCAGGGAAAACGCTGATCTCCGAGGGCTCGGCCTGGGGGAGCTTCTCCACGGCGGCTCCGATGCTCCTGGGCAGTTATTCATCGACGGCAACGCTTATACCCGGCGGGAGGTTTCCTACCCTCATCCTGATGGAGAGGAGCGCATTCTCGGCGTGTCAGCTTCACCCCTGGACGTGCCGGGCCGCGGCGTGGCCGGTTACGTTTACACTTTTCAGGATTTGACGGAGGAGAAGCAGCGCGAAGCGGACGACCAGCTCAAAGAACGCATGGCCACACTCGGGCGGATGGCTGCGGGGATCGCCCACGAAATCCGCAATCCCCTGGCTTCCATCTCGGGCTCCGTGAAGCTCCTACAAAGCATTGCCAGCATGAGCGACGATCAAGCCAAACTCATGAACATCGTGAGCCGCGAATCTGCGCGGCTGGATAAATTAGTTTCCGATTTCCTCGTCTACTCGCGCGAGCAGCGCTTTGAGTTCCGTCCGGTAGACCTGGTGAACCTGCTGGATGAAACCTTGCTCCTGCTCGAGCATCACCCTCTCTTCAGCCCAGGCTGCGAGGTGATGCGCGTTTTCCCGCGCGGCCCGGTGATCGCGAGCGTCGATGCAGACAAGATGCGCCAGGTCTTCTGGAACATCTGCAATAATTCTCTTAAAGCTATGCCCGGCGGAGGCCGTCTGACGGTAGAGATTCAGGATCAACTGGCAAGGAAGGTATTCGTGATCCTTTCCGACAGCGGGATTGGGCTTGCTCCTGAGCAGATGAAGAGAATTTTTGAACCGTTTCACCCCCGCTTTAACGGTGGCACGGGCCTCGGCCTCGCCATCAGCTATCAAATCGTCAAGGCGCACCGCGGGGACATACAGGTCAGCTCCAGGCCGGGGGAAGGAGCGCGGTTCTCGATCGAACTGCCCCGCTGCCAGGAAGATAACGTGCGCGCATACAGCGCTTAAGATTCGAAGGGAATTGAATGGCCCGCCTCTTAATCATCGACGACGAAGAATCGCTGTGCCAGCTTCTTGAAATCGCATTTCGCCGCGAAGGCCACGACGTAGAGACCGTCAGCAGCGGTGAGGCCGCCAAAAAGAAAATCGAGGCGCGCATTTACGACGTCATCATCTCCGACATTCGCATGCCGGACGTCAACGGCCTCGATCTACTGGAGCACGCTCAGGCCACGCGCAGCTCGGCTCTGTTCATCTTGATCACAGCGGTACCCACCGTCTCAACGGCTATCGAGGCTTTAAACCGCGGCGCTTACCGCTATGTCATCAAGACGGACCGGTTGGTAGAGGAGTTGAAACTGGTGATCGGCCGCGCCGTGGAAGAGGTGGCGCTGCGAGAGCAAAACGCCACGCTACAACGAGAGTTATTGCGTGTTTTCGCCCAGGGCAATATCATCGGCAAAGGGCCCTGGCTGCAAAAGCTGCTCGAGACTATCCGTAACGTGGCGCCTACCCAGAGCACGGTCCTCATCACCGGTGAAAGCGGCACCGGCAAGGAGCTGGTCGCACGCGCCTTGCACGAAGCGAGCCAGCGCCGTGACAAACCCTTCGTTTCTATTAACTGCGGCGCCTTCCCCGAAACGCTGCTTGAAAGCGAGCTGTTCGGCTACTGCAAGGGCGCCTTCACAGGGGCGGACGTCAACAGAAAGGGCATCATCGAGTCGGCAAGCGGCGGCACCCTGCTGCTCGATGAAATCGGCGAGACCAGCTTAACCATGCAAGTTAAGCTGCTGCGCGTGCTGCAGGAACGAAAAGTTCGCCCGCTCGGAGTCGCCGTGGACGTTCCGGTCGACGTGCGGCTGATCGCCGTCACAAACCGGGACCTTAAAGGAATGGTGGCCGCCGGAGAGTTTCGTGAAGACTTCTATTATCGCGTCAGCGTGATTCCTATCCATGTCCCGCCGCTGCGCGAGCGAGCCGGAGATATTGAGCTGCTGGCCCGGCATTTCGTGCAGAAATTCGGCAGGCAGATGGGCAAGCCGGTGAATGATCTTGACCCTGCTACGCTGCCGCTTTTAATGGAATATAGTTGGCCTGGCAATGTGCGCGAACTCGAAAACGCTATCGAGCGCGCGGTTGCGTTTACAGGCGAAGACGAGCGTCTGCTTCGTGCGGAGCACCTCCCGGAATCAATCCGGCATGGGTCGCTCCCCGCTCCCCCGGCATTCCCTGTGCCGCAGGAAGGAATCGACTTCGAAGCGCGCATCCGCCAAATCGAAAAGCAATACCTTGAAGAAGCCCTGCGCGCTGCCGGTGGAGTTCGGACGCGCGCCGCTGAGCTTTTGGGGATTTCTTACCGGTCGTTCCGCCACTACGCCCAAAAATATGAAATCTAATGCCAGCGCATTCTTGTGCCTTCCAGCCGCTGAAGATTAAACTGGAACTGTGCTTTGCGGCGTGACGTACTCATGTTGCTGCCGTGATATGCTCCGGTGCTGGAAGGACTCTATACGTGAGAGAGACACCCATGCCTTGGTCTCCGTGGTCCATTTTGCATGATGCGCCGCGCCGTGGCTGTCTTCTGGCGCTACTGATTCCCTCAGTGGTGCTGCTCGCCGCGGCCATGAGCCTGGTTCGAGCGCAGCAGCTTGCGGCTGCTCCAAATATGACAGGCCGGTACCACTTCCTAGGGCCCGAAGACACTCTCGCGGTCCTCCAGGAAGGAACGGCCCTGAAAGGTTACATTGATGTATTTCAGGGCGAGACGGAATCCGACGCCGTGCTGAGCTACCCTCTTACGATTGGCTCGCGAAACGGCAATGTGGTCTCCTTTCGAACTCGCAAGATTCACGAAAAGCACTACCGCTTCGAGGGAACTGTAGAGCGTGGAATCGGTAAAAAGCCGGGCGCCCCCGACTACCTTCGATTGGTGGGCAAGCTCGAAACTATTACGTCGAATTCAGTGACAGGAATTAACAAGGTGGATACGCAGCCGGTAACCTTGAAATCGCTGGGCAAAGGCGAGAACATACCAGACTAACGAGGGAGGAATCATGGAGCGTGAAGAGCTTCTTGAAAAATATATCGAGGCGGCTGAACAATATGCCCGCACCTTTGACGAGTGGAAGGGTAGTCTGCCGCCGTACGCGGAGATGCACGATCCCTTTTCTCCCCCGAAAGGAGAAATGGTTGAACGTTTGGAAAAGGCCATAGAGCGAAGAAACCACGCCGAGAAGATATTCAAGGAAGCCGAACAATCTTTCATGGAGTCGCTCTGAACCCGTTTGCTCTATCATTATTATTCTGAGCGGAGGGCAAGCTCCGCGAAGAGGCTCGCGGTAAACGCCGCTAAGCATCTGCTTTTGTATTCGATATGCGCAATGCTAAACTCCAGCTTCGGAGGAAACACGGAGTGTGAAGAACTTCTTGAAAAATAGTAAAGACCGGCGGTCACAGACCGCCGCTACAGCCTCCGTTGTCACAGAGACTCTTGAGGGGCAGCCGTGAAGTGTCCGAAATGCGGGTTTGTAAGTTTCCCCGGTCTGAATGAGTGCCGGAAGTGCGGCCATAGCTTTGTAACCACTGAGCAACAAGAGGCAGCTTCCCTCACAAGCGTCGCACCGTGTCAAATCAGCGGGCCGCTAACCCCTCCGGCTCCTTCGGACAAATTTTCCGAACGCGTAGCCAACTTCCGGCGCCGCCGGGCTACTTTACGCGACGACGAGCACAATGAAGCGAGTTTAGCCTTCGACTTTTCTACCGCATCCCGGCTTGCGCCTTCTGAAGCCGCCCGGGACCCGGCTCAGCTTTCTCCGGCTGAAGAGGCGTTCGATCAGGTCTTTGCTGAACGCGCCACTGGCGTGTCGCCACAGGCAAAACTGGAATCCCTTCACCTAGACCAGCGTCCAAAAGAAGCGGCCTCCCGAATGGCAAGCAAAGAGCCTTCCGGCGGCAGCTTCGCGGCCCCAGCGGTGCGCGATTCGCGCGTCATCCAATTCGGTGAAATCCAGTTCCGTCTCCAAAAACCCGTCATGGACTATGAATTTCCTGAAGTTATCTCCGCGCCGCTCGGTTCCCGGTTTGCAGCCGGTTTGATTGACACTCTGATCTTGGCCGCAAGTGGATGCTTTTTCGTCATCCTGTTCAATGCCGTTGGCGGCCGCTTCAGCAAGACGCCGGTCGATGTCGGCGTAGCGCTCTTTATCACCGCCTTCTGGTTGTTTATCTATTTCGCGGCATTCGGCGTGATGACCGGGCGCACGCCCGGCCAGGCTGCGCTAGGACTCGAGATTCGCAACTTGGACGGAGAGCCGCCGACGGCAGCAGAATCCCTCTGGCGCGCCTTCGGATACCTCGTGTCGATCTCTGCTCTAGCGCTGGGCTTGATCTGGACCGCGCTCGATAGCGACGGCATGGGCTGGCAGGATCACATCTCCGGAACCTTGCCATCCCGCGTGGAACGCCCGGAATGAAAGGCGTTGTCCGCTAAAGTTTGGAAGGCTGAAAGTTTGGCATGAGCAAGACCCGATTCCTGAATCAGAAGCTAGGAAAGCGGACCAGCTGGCGCCTGCTACTCTCGAAAACGGCGTTGTCTGGGAAACCCCCTTCTCAACCGCGCACCGCATCACCCCATAAAAACGCCATCCCGAAGAAAGCCAGCAAGGGATGATTCTTACGGCGCGAGCGGCGGTCTGCGATCACCAGCATTTATTTTTAAATAGCTTTGGCGATCATAGATCGCCGCTACAGCCGTAGTTATCACACAGACTCCTCATGCCATCACCAGCCACCGCACCACGAGAGCAATGCCGAATAGCAGCTTGATGCCGTCAAGACCGGTGTACACTCCGTGAAGCGTCCAGAAATGGCGCATAGCTTCCTGGGGCGGATTGAAGTCTAATATCTTCCCGATCGATGCGATCTGCGGCGCGACGGCCGCCGCCAAAACCACCACAATCGCCAGCATGACGCACGCCAACACGAAACCGGCATTATCCCGTGGCGTCTGCCAGCCGAGCAAGATCGCAACCGCCACGCCGAGCAGAATCTGCGCCAATCCATAGGTGCGGAAGTAGGTGGCGTTCACTTGCGAAGCAAAGTGCCGCAAAGCCACACGGCTCGCGTTCTGGCCGAGAGGCTTCAAGATCAAGGCGAATTGCGGCTGCGGCTTGCTCAGCACGCGGTCCACGGTCCGGAAGCTCCGGGTAGCGGCAAACCACATGAAGAGAGTCCAGCCAATCCACACGCTCACGAGCGCTAGCGCTATAGCCTGTCTCTGGCTCATGGTTCTTGATCTCTTATTCTGACATGCTTTGCAGTTTCATAGCATCTGTGCATTTTGGATGGCGCCGCAAGGTAAACTCGCCGCTACGCAAACCAAACTGCTCCACCACCCTGGTCCTCGCTTCCTTGACGCTTTTGGCGAGAGGTTCCTATAATCCTTGAGTGATGCCCGTCAAACGCCTCGTCAAGGTTTTTGTAGTTTCCATTCTAGTTTTGGCCGCTGGTTTACCTCTTGCCGTGGCTTCAGCGAGAGCCGGTAGGCAGGCGGAAACCAGCGCGCAGGCGTCTCCGGCAAACTCTCAGAACCCGAAGATCCATGTAACCGTTAACCTCGTCAATGTTCTGTTCACTGTGACGAACAACAAAAAACAGTTGGTTGCTGGTCTTACCAAAAACGACTTCCGCGTTTTTGAAGACAACAAGCCACAAGCCATCACCTTTTTCGGTCAGGAATCCAATTTACCGTTACGCATCGGCATCCTGGTCGATACGAGCAATAGCGTTCGGGAACGGTTGCAATTTGAAAAACAGTCGGCGATCGACTTTCTGAATGCGGTTGTCCGCCCAGGCGAGGACCAGGCATTCGTCGTGGCCTTTGACGTGGAACCTCAGCTTCTGCAGGATTACACCGATGACGTCGGCAAGCTGAGCGACGCCATTCGCCAGCTCCAAGCTGGCGGGGGCACCGGACTCTTCGACGCGCTCTATTACGCCTGCAAAGAGAAAATGATTTATGTCCCGGCGCCTCAGCCTTACCTTCGCCGTGTCCTAATTGTTCTGAGCGATGGCCGGGACAACGAGAGCCAGCATTCGATGGATGAGGCGCTGGCCATGGCGCAGCGGGCCGAAGCCATCATCTTTGCGATCAGCACCAATCGCAGCGGCATTACCGAACGCGGAGACCAAGTCTTGAAGTACCTGGCTCAGCAAACCGGCGGGCGCGTCTTCTTTCCATTCCAGGCAAGTGATTTGGCCGGCGCGTTTCAGCAGATCGCCAAGGAACTACGCAGCCAGTACAGTCTGGCTTATGTTTCTACCAATACGGCCCACGACGGAACTTTTCGCAGGATTCGCATCAAACCTCTTATAAAAGGTCTGCACACCACGGCGCGCGCCGGCTATTTTGCGCCATCCCAGTAACGCCTGTTGAATCGGCTCAGAATGACGCGCCCCAAAACCTTTCCGGCAACCTGACTAATGCGACGGCGCATAATATCCGCGCCGCGCTTGTACTTTGTAGGATTTATTGCTGACCCGCACCCTGATCTTGCGGTACTTTCCGTTGCGGGCGTGGTTGGTGGGAGTGTATCCCAGCAGGTACTGCGTGCGCAATTGGTCTGCAATCTCGCGGAAAGCCGCGGCCGTCTTCTTCTGACCGGTTACGTGGATCACTTCACCGCCGGTCTCTGCGGAAAATTTCTTCAGCACAGAATCCCCGTTGAAGCTAAGGCCGCTGAGTCCATAAAAGGCGCGATCTACAATATCGACCCCATAAAGGATGAGATCAGCTTTCTGAGCCGCTTTAAGCGCTGTTTTCAGCGTCTCTTTGCTACCCTGATCTTCGCCATCAGTCAGCATCACCGCCACCTTGCGTCCCACCTGACTGTTCATCAGTTGGGTGGAAACCAGCCAAACGGCGTCGTAAAGATGGGTCGCGCCGGCTCCTGCCGCCGGGAACGTGCTGGGAAGCGGTCCCTGGGCTCCGCCGTTAATCACGGTTTCGGCGACGGCTTGCCTCAAAAGCGGCAAGCTAGCCGTGAAATCCTGCAGCAGCTCCACCTGGACGTCAAAGTGCAGCACGCACGTGAGGTCTTTCGGCCGCATCACTTCATTGAGGAAGTCGATGGCCTCCCGTTGCTCCAACGGAAGTACGTACTTCTGGCTGGGACTGGTATCAATCATAAGCGCGAGCGTCAACGGCGTATCCGCCGCTCGCGAAAAGTAGCGGATTGTTTGCGGCACGCCGTCTTCTGTCAATTCAAAGTCGTCCTTGGTAAGATTCGAGACGAGCCGCCCCTCTTTATCCCTTACGACCGCATAAACGTTCACGACTTCCGTCCGCACCTTCAAAACTGAAATGGGCGCCGGAGTCTTCTGCGCAGCAGCGCACATGACGGTTGAGAAAATAACAATCGGAATGAGCGCCCCGGCACTATGCGCCGCGCCGCGCAGCCGCGAGTGTTCGCCAGTCATGCAGACTCCAGAAGTGAATGATTTCCAGCAACCTCGTTGAGTGGATGCGGCTGCCTCTTGGTATGTTGCTCGCACTGTCGCGCGCTCTGCTCAGAGCCTGCCCTGAGCAGAGCGAAGGGACCTATTGAAGCGGACCAAATCGGCTCAGAGCGATTCGGAGAGGATGGAATCTACTCAGCACGGCAACAGTGGACAAACGGCGCAGTGGAGTTTCTCGAACAAATCGTCAACATCATTTCACTTTCCAGGACTTTTCTCATTTTTCCTGTTGTAGTTCGGTCAATCGACCGAGCGGTGATGAGTCAAGGTTTTTAAGAAGTGGGTGGGAACGGAATCCGTGGTAGAAGAGTTTTTGGACAAATCCAAACTACCTTGGAGGTGTCCCGGATGCAGAGTCGCAAAGTTCGTTTGCGGCTGAAAGCCCAACTGACGCAGTTCACGGCCGAGCTGAGCGAAGGATTGAGCAAGCCCCTGCGAGCCTTCGTGGGGGAGGTGCGGTTTGGCATTCAGGCCAGCCGGGACGTAAAGCCAAGCAACATCACGCGGAGTCTAGAAGAGGAGATTTCGTTGCTCAAGAGGGAAAACCGCCTCTTGCCAATTCGAAGGCGAAGGAATTGGGAGGTCACCTGAGCGAACGTCTAGTGAGCTTGGGCAGCCGGCGGGTGGAAGCGAACACCATGTTATGCCTGGACCTGAGTGATGTGCGCAAGGGATATGCGGAGAAAATGGAGTATCTGGACTGCGTCTGGGATAGGAGCAAGGGCGAAGTGCATGCGGGCTACTCGGCTGCTAGCGTGACCGCCATCCTGGTGGATGGCGGGGCGCATGCCCTGCCACATAGAGCCACAGATGCGCCAACCGCGAATTCATTGGCAACAGACGCAGATCACGCTAAACTCTGCCCCTTACCGGTCTTCTCTGCTTCTTACTCACATGCTTTAATCCCACAGAGGATACGATGTGAGTATGCTCTACCAAATTTCGCAGGACTCTTGACAGATGGCTCGCCGTAGGATAAACCTGCCTGCGGAGGGTTTTCTGTTAAGTGATGGCCGCCCATGAGATGCTTCGGGATTGGCAAATTTAACGTACGGGGAGGAGCGCATGCTGTTTGACGACGAACGAGAGCCGGACGAGGAATTTGAAGACTTTACTCAAGAGCTTTCCTCCGACTACCGCGAAGAAGACGAAGATGAGGAAGAGGATGGCGGAGATGAAGAGAAGATTGAAGAGACTTCCTTCGGCATCGCGGGGACGAGGAGTGGCGCAGTCCCTACGGACGGCGTAGAGCTGCCGACGGTAGCTCCTGCGGCTCCCAAAACGCCAGCGGTGCGCCGCCAAGCAAAGGCCAAAGCGGCAAGGCCTAAGAGATCGGCTGGCGCAATCCGCAAGAAGGCTGTTCCAAAACGCAAGACCGTGGCGAGACCTGCGAGAGCCAAGCGCACGACGTTGCGATCAGCGTCACAGCGCGCCGCCCGTCGCGGGCCTGCTAAGAAAAGGCGCGCGGCTCCGAAACGTAAAAGGGCGGCGGCGAAGAGCGGGAGCAAGAAGGGCCGCTCACGCCGCTGAATAGTCGTGTAACGGAAGGTGGCCTGTCAGCGCCGTCAAGCCGTTATCCGAGCCGGTAGCGCACAGTTCCGCAGCCCAGAAACTCTGCGGCCTTTCCGCCCGTTCATCACAAGCTGCATCAGAGCTAAAACGACTTCGTGCTGCGTGCTTGGGCATTCAAGTTTGAGTCCTCAGTCTTCTACAGTTGTAGCCGCGGAAAAGCCATGCGCCGGTACGCCGGCGGTTCGCGCACTGGAGTTCATTCGCCGGATGCGTGGAGGGTCGCGGCCGTGGCTGGTGGCGTGCGATGATGCGGCATACTACGTAGTCAAACTGCGGCAAAATCCGCAGCACGTCCGCGTGCTTGCGAATGAATTGCTTGGCGCGCTGCTTTCCCGCCTGCTGAGGGTTCCTGTAGCTTCTCCCGCTTTCATTGATGTTCCCTCCGAGCTTGCGCCGAGTCCCCCCGGAAGGCTTGACGAAGGCGACTCCGTGATCGCGCCGGGCGTGCACTTCGGGTCGCGCTTTCCTGGCGACCCGGCGGAATCTCCGGTGGTAGAGTTTTTGCCTGACCGGCTTCTACGGCGGGTACGGAATTTAACGGCTGCCTTTTGTGGCTCGCTCGTGCTTGATTTGTGGACGTGCAACTGCGATCAGCGCCAGGTAATTTTCCATCGTATCGCCGCTGTCCGCGGGGCGTCTTACGAAGTCTTCCTAATCGATAACGGCTTCTGCTTCAACGACGGCGCGTGGAGTTTTCCGGAGCTTCCGAACCGCCATTTCTACCCTCGCCGTGCGGTCTATGAGGGTGTTCGCGGCTTTGATTCGTTTGAGCCGTTCCTTAGCAAAATTGAAAATCTGAACCCAACCGAACTTGAAGAATGCGCCAAAGCTGTTCCCTCTGACTGGTGCGATGGTGAGCCGGACGGCCCCTACCGGCTGATGGAAGAACTCTACGCGCGGCGGCGAGGGCTTCGCCAGGCGCTCACCGGCGCGCGCAAAAGCGATTTGCGACCGTTTCCAAACTGGTGATAAAACGCGGCGCCGCAAGGACACCACGGTGGCTGGCAGTTTGACGTTAAAACCCGATAAGCCCAAGCAATGCAGTTTGTTCGTGGTGCGGTACGTGCCAAACGTCGTCCGCAACGAAGGACTGAACATTGGAGTGCTGCTCCACTGCCCGGAGGAGAAGTACCTGGGTTGCCTGTTTGCCGAAGATTTCCGGCGCGTCAAGCGCCTTGACTCACGCGCCGATCTCGCCTTGCTGCGTGCGTTGCAGGAGGATTTCGAGCGCCAGATTGAGGAGCACGAAGGCGGCATCGAGGCCTATCTGCGCGTCCTGACCGGCACGTTTTCCAACCTGATCCAACTCGAAGGCCCGCGCCCCTGTCTGCTTCAGGACCCAGTAGCGGACATTCAGCAGGTGTACCGGCGTTACGTGGGCTTGGGCGCCGGACAGGCTCAGCCGGAAGACGCGCGGCCGCGCATTAAGCAACGGTTGACCGTAGCGCTGGTCGAGGCCGGAGTTTGGGAGCGGCTGGATAAGCGCGTTCCAGCGGCCCGCTGGACGCACCCAGGCGATCCGTTTACCTTTGACTATGGTTACCGCTCCACACGCACTGTCCAGTTCCTGCACGCCCTTTCGCTTCGCCGGGACACGCAGCTTGCAAAAACGCTAGCCTACACCCTCGGTCGCGTCCGGCAGCAGGATGAAGCGGGATTGACCGCCGTGGTGGAAAATGCTCCGGCCTCCGAAGAAGCCACCGTGCTTGCGACCCGGAGCATTCTGGAAGAGGCGCATGTTTCGATCTGGCCGGTCGCAGAGGCAGCAGCGCTGGCGCATTCTGTGTCGGCCGCCCTTGCAGGTTACTGAAAGCATCACCATGAACGTGAATTTCTCAGAGACAATCAAGCGGCGCGCCCTGGACATCGGATTTGACCTGGCCGGTATTGCTCCGGCCGCTGTCTGGCAAGACTTGGAAATCTCACGGCAGTGGGTCGAGGCGGGCTACGGCGGCGAGATGGCCTACCTCTCGAATCCCAAACGGCACGATCCACGCCGGGTGTTACCTTCAATCCAGTCGGTGGTGTGCGTTGGGCTTGTCTATAACGCTCCGGCGCCCTATTCCACCGAAGCTGAACAGGCACACAGCGCACCAGCCGGCAAGCAGTGCGGCAGTGAAACCCGCGCCTGGATTTCCCGGTATGCGTGGGGAGAAGACTATCACAAGGTGATGCGGACCCGGCTCGAACGTCTCCGCAAGGAAATCGAGATGCTCGCGCCGCAAGCTGAGACCCGCGTTTACGTAGATACAGGCCCGGTGGTTGAGCGCGCCTTCGCGCGGTATTCCGGCATCGGTTGGACGGGAAAGAATACATGCCTCATCAACGAACGGGCAGGATCATGGTTTTTCCTGGGAGTGATTTTGACCAACCTTGTAATCCCAGCGGATATGCCCGCCGCAGATCGTTGCGGCTCTTGCACGCGCTGCCTTCAGGCCTGCCCGACGAGTGCGCTTGTGAAGCCGTACGTCATGGATGCCTCGCGATGCGTCGCTTACTTGACGATTGAGCTCAGAGGGGCCATCGCAGAAACGCTCCGGGCCGGCATAGGCTCAAACGTTTTCGGCTGCGACATATGCCAGGACGTCTGCCCTTGGAACTGGCCACATCCAACTACGCATCAGCATGATACCGGAAGCGATTCACGGAGGAGGGCCGCTGTCACTCGCGTACCAGAGTTCCTGCCGCGCGAGGCGCCAATGGATGCAGGAAGAAGTAACACATCAGAGCTTCGCAGTCCAGAAACTCCACGACCTTTTCGAGGCTCAGCGCAGGCCGCAGAGTTAGAAATCGGCGCCATAATGGATACGCTATCTGCTCAAACTTCCGGCGAACCGGTGCACAGCTTTTCACTTTTTAATCCACTGCTGCAGGATCTGGCATCGCTGAGTGAACAGGATTTCACCCGCGCTTTTTCCCGATCGCCCGTGAAGCGCACGAAATATCGAGGATGGCTGAGGAATCTTTGTGTGGCGATGGGGAATTCCGCAGACCCGAGCTTGATCCCCTGGTTGGAGCAAGCCTCGAAACACGCGGATCCCGTGATTCGAGAGCACGCCGTTTGGGCGGTCAGCCGGTTAAGAGATGCCCCGTCATTACAGGATCAGTCGACGCGATAATGGCAGCCGCGGCTCTCGCGAGATTCTTTGGCCGCGAGCAGTAACAGACGGGCAGTCTGGATGCCGTTACGCAGACCGACAATGGCGTCCGTCACCTCAGCCTTTTCATAAAAGCGGGAGATTTCGACACCAAGCTCGCGCAGAATTTCATATGCGCGATTCAACCGCTTTTCGCTGCGAATGAGGCCTACATAATTCCACATGGTCTGCTGAATGGTGAGCCAGTCCTGGGCGATGAGCGCGGGATCAACAGCTTCCCGCTCGTAACGCCAGGGCACGATGCGAGGAAAATAATGGCCGCCGCTCGCCGCGCTCGTCGCGGCATGACCGCCGGCACGTGTTCCCCACACCAGGCATTCGAGGAGCGACGTGCTGGCCAAACGGTTGGCGCCGTGCAGTCCGGTACAGGAAACCTCGCCCACCGCGTACAGCCGCTTGAGGTTTGTCTCGCCCCACTCGTTGACGGCAATGCCGCCACAACTGTAGTGTGCGGCGGGAACCACGGGAATTGGTTGCTTGGTGATATCGATGCCAAGGCTGAGACAGTGTCCGTAAATCCCCGGGAAGCGCTCGCGCACTTCCGCGGCTGGCTTGTGTGAAATGTCAAGGTAAGCGCACGGCTCGCCGCTTTCGAGCATTACCTGATAAATGGCTCGCGCCGCGATGTCCCGCGGGGCAAGTGAGCCATCCGGATGAAAGCGTGACATGAACTCACGCCCGTTGCTATCCACCAGGCGCCCGCCTTCGCCGCGCACTGCTTCTGAGATGAGGAAACGTCCGCTCGGATGATACAACGTCGTAGGATGAAACTGAACGTACTGCATGTTGATGCAGCGAGCCCCGGCGCGGCTCGCCATGGCGATGCCATCGCCCGCAGCCCCGGGCGGATTGGTGGTGTGCAGGTAAACGCGTCCCAGGCCGCCGGTGGCGAGAATGGTCTCCTTGGCTAGCACGGGATCAATCTGCCCGCTTGCCTGATCCAGCACGTAAGCTCCCACACAAGTCAGAGGAGAGTAGACATCTAAGGGTTCCTCAGAATGGTGCGAAACAGTGAGGAGATCTATAGAGGTGGATTTTCGCTTTATCGTTACGTTAGGGTGAGCCGCGACTCGTTCTAAAAAAACGCGCTCGATGGCGGAGCCGGTCTGGTCCTTATGATGGAGAATGCGAGGCAAGCTGTGAGCGGCTTCCGCAGTGAGGTGCCATTCCGCTGAATCCTGGGAGGCGCGATCAAACTTTACGCCTAGCTCGTCGATGAGAATCTCCTTGACCAGCCGCGGCCCTTCCCGGCTGAGTAGCCAAGCCGCTTCTGGCGAGCTTAGTCCTGCACCCGCCGTCAAGATATCCTGAACCAGCTTTTCCGGCGAGTCATTCTTTCCTTCATAGATGATGCCGCCCTGCGCCCAGAAAGTATTGCTCTCTTCCGGGCCGCCGGCGCGAGTGACGATGACGACGCTTGCTCCGGCCTTAGCCGCCGCCCACGCCGCCGCGCACCCCGCGAGGCCGCTGCCGATTACCAGGATGTCCGCCTTGATTTCCTGTGGAGACATAATGAATAACTCGCGGCTCAGTAAAGCTCAGCTTACGGCGGCTCCCATCGCGCTCGCGGTTCCATCAAAGCCAGGCGTTTCGCTCTTGTAGCGCAGCGTTCACTCCGAACGCTGCGGCCCGTCAGCCATACAAGCCGCAGGGCTGAAAGACGCGCCCTGCGCTACAAAGGCTCACTCCCGGGATGGCTCAATTTTCTTTCAGTCGAGCAAAGGTTCGATTTCAAAACTGAGATCGGCTGCGGGCGCCGAATGAGTGAGCGCACCCACTGAAATCCAGTCTACCCCTGTCTCAGCATAAACGCGGACGTTCGCAAGCGTGATACCACCCGAGGCTTCGATTACAACTTTGCTGCTTTGCAGCCGGATCAGCGAGACGGCGCGCCGCACCTCTTCCGGCATCATATTATCCAATAGGATCATATCGGGAGGCCGGTCTAGAGCTTGGCGCAACTCATCTATCGTGGTCACCTCTATCTCGATGAACCGGGCGTTGCCGCGGTGAGCGCGGACCGCCTCCAGGGCCTCTCGAATCCCTCCCGCCAGATGGATATGATTTTCCTTAATCAGGATGGCGTCATCCAAGCCACAGCGGTGATTGTGCGCCCCGCCCACTGTCACCGCGTATTTTTCGAGCGCCCGCAAGCCGGGCGTCGTTTTGCGGGTGTCCACAATCCGCGCGGCCGTCCCTCGAACGGCATCCACATACTGGCGCGCGAGCGTGGCAATTCCCGTCATCCTTTGAAGAAGGTTTAGCGCCACGCGCTCAGCTGAGAGCAAAGCCTGAGCGTTGGCGCGGATGAAGGCAGGCTCGTCTCCGGGTCTAAGGGAGCTACCCTCGGCAAACTTAACCTCGGCAATAAGGTTCTCATCTAGCAGTCGAAATACTTCCAAAGCAAGGTCAAGCCCAGCGAGCACGATCGGAGCCTTGGCGATAAAGTGGCCTGACCCTCGCAGATTCCTCGGTACAGTGGCTTGCGTCGTGAGGTCGCCCGAACCCACATCTTCAGCCAGGAAACGTCTCAAAAGCTCGCGGTGCGCAGTTGCGACAGGACGCTGACTCATAGATTCATGGACGCGCTGACTCGTTGGATTGAACTCAACGGATCAACGGGCGCAATCACTCAGTTCCAACATGCGCTGGATGGGGCGCAGAGCGCGCAGCCGCAACCCCTCGTCCATCGTGATTTCGGGAGAACGGCTCTTCATGCACTGGTAGAGTTTTTCCAGCGTGTTGAGCCTCATGTGCGGGCACTCATTGCAGGCGCAAGAGTTTTCGGGCGGGGCGGGAATGAAAGTCTTTTCCGGGCAAGCCTTTTCCATAGCATGAATGATGCCGGGTTCGGTGGCAATAATAAATTCCCGGCCGGAGCTTTGCGTTACGTACTTCAAAATGCCGGTCGTCGACCCGACGTAATCTGCATTGCGCAGGACTCGCTCCTCGCATTCTGGATGCGCCAGCACTCTTGCTTCCGGATGCCGCAGCTTCAGGCGGAGCAGCTTCTGCTCGGAAAACGTCTCGTGAACGATGCATACTCCCTGCCACAGCTTCATATCGCGGCCGGTTTTCTTGATGAGGTAACGGCCTAGGTTTCTGTCCGGTCCAAACAGGATCGGCTGATCCGCAGGGATGCTGTTGATGATCCTCTCGGCGTTGCTTGATGTGCAGATAATGTCGCTCATCGCCTTGATTTCAGCGCTGCAATTGATGTAATTGATCACCAGATGATCCGCATAGCGTTCACGGAACGGCTTGAAAAGATCAGGAGGACAGCTATCCGCAAGTGAGCAACCGGCATTTAGATCAGGAAGCAAAACCTGGCGCTTGGGATTCAGTATCTTGGCCGTCTCGGCCATGAAGTGAACCCCCGCGAAAACGATTACGTCCGCCTGGGCCGCTGCGGCCTGCTGGGAAAGCTGCAGGCTGTCGCCGATGAAATCCGCGGTGTCCTGTATCTCAGAATCCTGGTAAAAGTGGGCCAGGATGACCGCGTTCAACTCGCGTTTCAGCCGCTGGATCTCTTTTTCCAGATCGCACCGCGATTCAGGTGTTCCGAGTTCCCGCTCCAGGGCTAAAGCTTCCATCTCTTACTTCTCTCCCAATAACCTCGCAATGCGGAGGATCTCCTTGAAATGATGATACGCTATGCCAGCGGCCTTTGCCATCGCTCCGCCGGTGGAATGGCATGGCAGCAGCCTCGCTTGACCGGGCGCAAGTCCGCCTCCTCGATTAAGGGATGGCGCCCGCTGCCCGAAGGAGCACGCCATTGCCGCTTACAAGATGCTCGCACTGAGAGTCCTGCTAGACGGTCAAATCCGGCGTAGCTTCAGCGCGCCGACTGTTGCGCCGCGCGGCTCCCTGCCGATGGCTAGAAGAGCGGATCGCTTCCTCCCGGATAATGATCCGCTGGCAAATCACACAAATCAGATGCCGCCCGCTCGGAGACTGTGTGCTCCTCGACGAACCGCACGCTGGACATTTTGTTTTCATCGTCATAAAACCCTTCTAACACAACCAGCCGGTTCCCGTAAGCTCAAGTCAGTCAATAACTGATTTGTGAACTGCTTGCGAGCCTCTGTAAGGTCAGAGGAAATTCGCGCATGGAGCGCCAGAATAAAGCGACACATTCAATCGTTGGCCATTTTGAGCACAGCGAAGAATCGCCCTTTATGAACCGTTTCAATGAAGAGTAGAGGATTCGCGGAGCCTGCCCTGAACCTGCGAGGGTGCATCACGGAGCCTACCGTGTGATTTTTCGCTTCGCTCAGAATGACTAACGATAGGATCGAACCGGCTCAGAGCGATTCAAATAGGAACGAATCAGCTCAGAATGACAGGCGAAGGGGCTTAGCATGACGGCTTCCTATTCTGGCCTGTCTTAGGTATTCCGGTTATGTGACGCTACTCAGGGAGCAGAAAATCGAAGTCGCACCCTTCGTGAGCCTGTAGGATGTGATCGAGGAACATCTTGCCGTAGCCGCGCTTGAAGTGCGGGACAGGAGGCCGCCAGGCCGAGACGCGGCTCTTGAGCTCGGCCTCCGGAATCATCAATTCGAGGCGGCGCGCGCGAACGTCGAGCTCGATGAGATCACCGTTCTTCACTGCAGCGAGCGGCCCGCCGGCTGCCGATTCAGGGGAAATATGCAGCACCACCGTACCGTAGGCGGTCCCGCTCATGCGGGCGTCGCTAATGCGCAGCATATCCCGAACACCGGCCTTCAGTAGTTTCGCGGGTATCGGCATATCACCCCATTCGGGCATTCCGGGGCCTCCTTTGGGCCCCGCATTCTTGAGTACTAGAATACTGTTCTCATCAACTGCCATATTCGGATCATCGATGCGCTCCATCATGTCGCTATAGCATTCAAATACTACCGCCCGCCCCTTGTGCTTCTGCAGGTGAGGAGACGCCGCCGTTTGTTTGATGACGGCCCCACACGGAGCGAGGTTGCCCTTCAAGATGACAGTACCTCCTTCGGGATGAAGCGGCGCATCAGTCGTTTTAATTACTTCCCGGTTGTAACACTGAGCGTTGGCAACGTTTTCTCCTAGTGCCCTGCCGTTCGCCGTCAGGACGTCAAGATCCAGCAGAGGAGCAAGCTCCTTCATGACCGCCGTCAGGCCTCCTGCGTAATACAGATCCTCCATCAGATACGCTCCAGAAGGTTTGATATTCGTGATGAAGGGCGTCGACCGGGAAAACTGATCAAAAATTTCGAGCGGCAGCCGAATGCCTACGCGGGCCGCGATTGCAACCAGGTGGATGATGGCGTTCGTTGATCCGCCGATGGCCATATCGGTCCGGATGGCATTCTCAAAAGCCTTGCGGGTCAGTATCTGCGAGGGACGCAACTCTTCCCTAGCCATTTCCACCGCCCGGGCGCCGCTCTGTTCTGCGTTCGCGAGATGGCGCGAGTCAGCAGCGGGAATGCTGGCAGAGCCGGGCAGAGTCATCCCCAGAGCTTCCGCCATGCTGGTCATCGTAGACGCGGTTCCCATCACCATGCAATGGCCCACGCTGCGCGAAACACAGCTTTCAACCTCACACCACTCCTCGTCGGTGATCTGGCCAGCGCGCCGTTCATGCCACAGCCGGCGCGTGTCTGTCCCGGAGCCGAGCGGTTTGCCGCGCCACATGCCGCGCAGCATCGGCCCGCCGGGAACAACAATCGCCGGCACGTCGGCGCTGGCGGCTCCCATGATCTGCGCCGGCGTGGTCTTGTCACATCCGCACAGCAAGACCACGGCGTCCAGCGGATAGGCGCGAATGCATTCCTCCACATCCATGGCCATCAGATTCCGGTAGAGCATCGTCGTCGGCTTCATCAGTAGTTCCCCGAGTGAGATCGTGGGAAATTCCAGCGGGAAGCCGCCCGCCGCCCATACGCCGCGCTTCACGGCCTCCGCCACCTGGCGCAGGTGCGCATTACAAGTGGTCAGCTCACTCCAGGAGTTGCAGATCCCGACGACAGGCTTACCGTCAAATACCTGGCTGGAAAATCCCTCGCTGCGCAGGTAAGCACGCATGCTCATCGCGCGAAGGTCGCTGGCTCCAAACCAGTCGCGGCTGCGAAGTCTGGCAGTCGTTGCAACAGCATGTTCACCCATGGATCACTCCTTGTTTCAAGTATAGCGATTATACGGCAGAGGAGGGCGCTGCAAAGTAAGCTGAACTGTGCTACGCTCACCACAATTCACTGCTTTAACCTAAACCTAATATGAAAGCGAGGTTCCAATGGCAGGCACAAAACCCGGTTCCATCATACGTCTCATTCTAATTCCAGCCGTGATCACCTTGGGTGTAACCATTCTGCGGCTGGTAGGTGAGCTGCAGCACTGGCCGAGGCCGTGGTTTGATAATGCCGCAGGCGGGGGTGGCGCCCTGGTTGGAATTTCGTGGCTGCCGATTATTTTCGGCCCCTACTTTGCGCTCAAGTTGGCCGGAGCCGCTGAGGGTCCTCTGAGCTTAGGCAAGGCCGCCGGATTTGCGGTGTTGGGATTGATCGTGCTGTTTCTAGGTGGATTGCTGCTCGCCTCGACCTTCTCGCGTCCTTCTCCGCTGCTCAGCTTAACCGGCTTTCTACTGATGCTCATCGCGGCATTTATCCCCCGCATCGGCTGGCGCCGATTGGGAAATGCATTGTTCGCCTATGCCTTCGCCGCTCGCATTCCGGTGCTTATCGTGATGTTCTTTGCAATGCGAGGGAACGGCGGAGCCGGCTGGGGAACACACTACGACGCCTCTGGTCCCTTGTTTGCTCACGCGCCTTTCGCAACCAGGTTTTTATATGAGGCGATCCTGCCGCAAATGACCCTGTGGATCGGGTACACTGTTGTTGTGGGATCGGTGGCCGGAGCCATCGCTGCTGCGGTACGCCACAGGCGGCGAGCTGTACAGGCCGCAGTGTGATCGCCTGCGCCCTGACCCATGCAGGACTATTCGCCGCGGCCCTCCTACTGTTCCTGCCCCAGCGTCGTCTCAAGCCCTATATCCCTCTTTCCTGACATGGAGCGCGAGGCGGCAGCCAAGGCGCCTTCCGGTCAATGCTCCTTCCCCTGCGAAACCAGTTCTTCCGCAACGCCATTCTTACTACTGGGCACCTGCAGCCCCTGGATGGTAACGAGCTGGTCCGCGGGCTTTTGTAACACCAATTCTTCGTAAATCTCCCGTACCTTGGCAGCCTCTTCCCAAGCCTTGCGCCGCCTGTTCCGGTCTTCTTCAGCCGC
>JBOGJZ010000442.1:0-6051 GCA_050745645.1 Terriglobia bacterium
ACGTCGAAATGGTTCGGGGCCTGAGCCTTGAGCTTGTTTTGGATGAGCCCTCTCCGGTTGTTTGGGCGAACGTCCGGGCCGCGCTGGCGGCGGAAGGCATTATCCATCCGCAGGTGAGCTTTTGGCGGCGCTGGTTGCCCTCTGGAAACCGCCGCTGGCTGCGATCCCCGGCGCCTGTCATTGGCGCAGTCGCGGCTGTGGTGGTGGCTGTGGTTTTGCTTCGCGGCCCACGGCCCGGCAATCCTCCACAGATCTCATCCGCAAGCAGCGTACAGCCCGCAGTCGCAATTGCCACAAATTACAGCCCTCGAAGCACCGCCCAGGCGCAACAAACGATCGAGCAACTCGAACAGGTTTACGATGCCCGCCGGGGGTCGATGGAGCCATCGCTCGAAGTAACTTACGAAAAAAGCCTTCAATCGCTCGATGATGAGATTCGCGAGTGCCAGGCATCAATCCAGCAACAGCCGCGAAACGTCTTGGCTGGAGAATATCTGTCCAGCGCTTACATGGAGAAAGCGCAATTGCTTCAATCTGCGCTGGAATATAATCTAAGGTGACTATGAGGCGAACAGCTCTCAGGACGCAAAAAAACAGGGCCGCCGGCGGAGGATGGCTGGTTGTCTTTCTGATGCTTCTCACTCCAGCCGGGGTGCTGGCCGGCGGGCCGCAGCAGCAATCGGATATCTTTTACACCTCCCGGACTCCTCACATCAGCGTCACCAACCTCAGGGGTACGGTAATTATACAGGGTTGGGAAAGACCGCAAATTCACGCCATCTATGTGCTGGCCTCTCCGCGCATTGAGGTGGACAAGGAAAAGATGCCGCCTAGGGGGCAGGCTGACCGGGTGGGACTCGAGACCCATCTGTTAGACTCCCGGCTTCAGGGACCGGATGCGCGCGTGGATTACACCCTGGAGGTTCCGGTAGGTTCTAGTCTAGAGATTCGCAACCCGCAAGGGTTGGTGCGGATTGAGCGGATGCACGGCGACACCTGGGTGGAATCCGTGGGCGGCGAAATTGACATCATTGACGCGAGCGGCGACGTAGTGGCCCATTCCGTGGGCGGACTCATTCACATCGTTCGGCCGTCAGGACCGGTTGAAGCATCTTCTGTGACCGGTGACCTGAGTTTTGTGTCTCCAGCAACTGACCGCATCCGCGCGAGCACGACTTCAGGCAAAATTCTTTATCAAGGCGGCATGATGGCCGAGGGCGAGTACGTTTTATCGTCTTATAACGGCGACATCAATATCCTCTGTCCGCCGTCGGCGTCCTTTGATTTGAATGCGCGTTCAGTGCGAGGCAAGCTGATTAACGAGCTGCCGCTCACCAAGAGGTCGCATCACCAATCTGTCTCATTCTACGGCAACTCATTGCTTGGCACGCACAATCAGGGCGCGGCCACCCTGGAGTTGACATCCTATAGCGGCTCCATTCGCATTGGGCCTGAGCCCCACCCGTAAAAGCCTTCCCGCTTTTCCTTTCTTTTCACTCAACCGGTAGCGGCGCGAACCGCGCGAAGTTGCATGGGCTGATCGCGTTTCCCTATAATCGGGATTTGATGCGGCTCAGGCTAGCTGCCGGGCCGACGCCGGGAAAAAATGGCCTCTCACCGCCGGAAACTGATTTACCTGCTCGGATTCATGGGCAGTGGAAAGTCCACGATCGGAGAACTGCTCGCGCGGCAGATTAAATGGGCTTTCATCGATCTGGATTCTACCATCGAGGCTGGACAGGGCGTCTCAATACGCGAGATTTTTGAAAATGCAGGAGAGCCGTTCTTCCGTCAAGTGGAGCACGCCGCGCTCACCGAGGCTTCACGGACTGAGCCTGCCGTGATTTCCCTGGGCGGCGGCACATGGATTCAGAAACCGAATATGGATTTCATTCAAACCACGAGGGGAACCACCATCTGGCTCGACTGTGGCTTGGAAGAACTCCGCCGCCGCTGCGCGGGCATCCAAAATCGTCCGCTCTTTAAGGATCCGGAGAGCTTCGCGCGGCTTTACAACGAACGCATCCCGTACTACCGCCTCGCCGAGCGCCAGGTAGCGACCGAAGGGCTGACTCCCGACGAGGTGGTCCAGAAAATTCTCCAGTTCAATTTATTTTAAGCTGGTTGGTTTCGGAAACCAGCCGGGCGCCTCTGAATCCAGCTTAGTTAGATGGTGAATATGCCCAGACGGCTTATGGCGACCGCCTTTCTTCTTCCCATCCTGTGCATCAGTGCCGTCCTATCTGGTTCTCCAAATCCCGCTGCGTTTGCTCAGGATCAAGGGGTGTTTATTCTGGAGGTCGCGGGGCGGCGCATCGGGACTGAGAGCTTCGAGATCCGCTCACGGGACGGTCAGACTGAAGCGCGAGCGGAAATCCAGATTCATGCCGCTCAGAACGGCAAGGTGTCCGACTTCAGAACCTTTCCCGATTTGATCTTAAACGCCGCGCTCGATCCGGTCTCCTATACGTGGAGCCAGAAGAGTCCTCAATCTTCCCGCATCTCGATTGATTTCAAAGAATCGCCGGTGCATGTACGCTACCGCACTGTCGACGGAAAGCAGGATGACCGCACGTTCGCTCTGCCGCGGGGTGTTGTCATCCTGGACGACAACGTAATCAATCAATATGAATTAGTAGCGAGAAGGTATCTCCGCACGCCGGGCGGGAAGCAGACGTTTCAAGCTTTCATCCCGCAGGAAGCGTTGCCGGGAACCCTCCGCGTCACCAGCTTGGGGATGGAAAGCATTGACGTTGACGGGCGCAAGCAGACGGCGCAACGATTGGCCTTAAGCACCGGCCTGGCGCAGATCGATCTGTGGGTGGATCAGGAAGGCCGGTTGCTCCGCATGGAACGCCCTTCCGTTCGCTTCGTCGCGTTTCGCGCCCGTTGACCGGGCGTTGAGGCGCGCGTTTGTATTCTCAATCAAAAGCGGATTCCGGCTTCTTGGAGGCGCGACTCGAGTTGGCGCGGGTCGTCACAGCGGAGAGTTCTAATTCCGCACTGCGCCGCGCGTTCCAGATTCAATTGCCGGTCATCAATGAAGAGGCATTCTTGCGGGTTGCGCTGCGTCAGCTTCAGCGCCATCCGGTAAATTGCGTCACCCGGTTTTTTGAGGCCAAGGAAGCTCGACGTAAAGAAAATGGAAAAGATCTGGCGCAAACCGAAGCATTCAATGCGGTGAAGGTTCATCTCCAGAGACTCATTGTTGAGCGTCGCAAGGAAGTAGCGCTTCGATTGCGCCAGACGCTTGAAAAGGGCAATAGACTCGGGGAAGGGTCTCGACTGCGCGAACATGAAATCCCGGAACTGGTCCGGCGTGAAGCGGCGCACCCGGTAGAAGACGGTCTGTTCCAGATACTCGCTCAAGCTCAGTTGGCCGAGCTCAAACGAAGTCACCACCAGCTCGTGGCGCTCCTCAAAATCTTGCCAGTCGATCCCGAAATGCTCCACGGCTCTTTTACGGATTGCGTGGTCCCATCCGTTTGTGCCAAGCACGCCGCCCACATCCGAAAAGACCGCCGTTATTTCCGCCGCCATCTATCCTCCATTATGGCAAGGAATGATTGGGCCGGCGGAGGCGCAGTTTAACAGCCTTCAAGGACCAAGGGAAAACCGCCGGCAGGAACCTCATCCGCGAGTTCCGAAGGAACTTCGCCCGCCAGAGCGGCGCGCAGCACGCCGTCTTCCATGCGCGCGCAGAAGCTCCGGAAGTTTTCTCCCTCTTCACGCTCTGCAAGGTAGGTGTAAAGCAGCCGCTCGATGGCTTCAGGAACCTCTCGCGCCGCGCAGCGGTAACCGATGGGCCGCGCAAAGATCTGATGCTTGCCCAATCCCCCGCCTACGCAGAAATAGTACGCTTCCACCATCTTGCCGTCCAGCTTGATCCGCTTGCCTTCGAGACCGAGATCAGCGATCCAGCTCTGGCCGCAACCGTTCGGGCAACCCGTCACGTCGATTTTCAGATGTTGATCGAAGCCAGGCATCCGCCTTTCGAGCGCTTCCACCAGCCAGCGCGTAAAGCCCTTCGTCTCGGTGATCGCCAGTTTGCAGAATTCTGTTCCGGTGCACGCCACAGCTCCCCGCCAGAATGGCGAAGCTGAAAGACGCAAGCCTGCTGATTCAAGACTCCCGGCCAGCGGATCAACATGATGCTTAGGCACGTTCACCACCACCAGATTCTGCATGCCTGTGATGCGGAGATCGCCACTGCCGTAGCGGTCTGCAAGGTCTGCCGCCGCTGTCATCTGCGTGGCCGTCATGCGCCCGCGCAGCACTGCGATTCCAGCATAAAAACGCCCGGGCTGCTGCTGCGGATGGATGCCCACGTGATCCCGGTAGGCGTCTTCGGGCGCGTCTTCTTCCTCCGGCGCATCTAAGCTGAAGCCCAGACGCCGTTCGATCTCTTCAAGGAAGGTCTCAGCCGTCCAGCCGTACCGCATGAAGAGGTACTTCAACCGCGCCCGCTCCCGGCTCTCCCTCAAGCAATCCGAGTCGCGGAAGATTTCCGCGATTGCTTTGGCCACCAGCGCCGCTTGCTCCCACCGCACGAACGCCGGCAGGCGCACTGCAAAATGCGGCTGCGAGGAGAGCCCGCCGCCCACACGCACTGAGAAACCGATCTCCCGCCCCCCATTGCCCCGCCGCTCAGTCGCAGTAAGACCAATATCATTAATCTCCGGATAGGAACACCAAACCGGGCAGCCGGTGATGCAAATCTTGAACTTTCGCGGCAAATTATAGAACTCGCGCGGTCCCACGAGCATCCGCTGCACTTCGAGGATCAGCGGCGAGGCGTCGCAGATTTCCGCCGCGTCGATTCCGGCCAGCGGGCAGCCCGTGATGTTTCGTGTGTCGTCCCCGCAGGCTGCGAGGCTCGTAAGTCCGCAGTCGCGCAAGGCGCGCAAAACTTCCGGCAACGATTCAATCGTCAACCAGTGGAGTTGGATATTCTGCCGGACTGTCAGGTCGCCGAAGCCACGCGCATGCCGCTCGGCGAGCTTCGCCACCGTGCGCAGTTGCTCGCTGCGCAGAAGGCCCCCAGGTATCCGAATGCGGAGCATGAAATATGGAGTGGCCTTCCCTTCCCCACCCCTGCCGCCCAGCACTCCGGCGCCGTCTCCCTGCGTGTAAACGCCCCACCAGCGGAAATAGCTGTTCAGCCATTCCGCCGGTATTGAGTCATATCCCCTTTTTGCGAATTCTTCGATCTCGGCCAGACACTCCCAGGGATTTTTCGCGGTCTTCAAACGCTCCGCGCGTTCTGCCTTGGTTTCCTTGCTGGAACTGGCCAATCTTTCCTGGTCCATTCTAAAAGGTCTCCGGAAAATAAAAAACCCATCGACGGGTTGCTTCTACCCGAACGATGGGTCTAACTTACAGGGTCACGAATTGGATAATCGCGTCTGGCGTCAGCCCAATGCCGGGGATACACAACAACAACATCCCCGCATCTTCCGCATTGATTGGGCTGCAATCACGTTACCCATCATGCCCTGTTCTCCTTGTGAGTGTCAATTCAATTTTTCGGCTATAAGTAATGCCTCAGTTTCGGGGGCGTAGCGCCGCAGTCCCGGCAGCTCTGAACGAGCACCATCGAATCAAGGCCGGCAGAGCCTGCCCTGAGCAAAGCGAAGGGATGCCGGTGCTACGCCATTGCCGCGTCCGAGACTGAGAACGCGTGAAAAAATTGATGACGCCTGTCATCCTGAGCCGGTTCGATCCCATTGTTGTCATTCTGAGCCCGTTCGCTCCGCTTCGAACGGTCCTGAGCGTAGCGAAGAATCTCACGGTAAACTCCGCGAAGAATCTGTTTGTAAGGCGTGAGAAAAACAGATTCTTCCCGGCTTCGCCGGGACATGAGCGACTGCCCCCCTAAAATTTATCGTCTCACCGGTCTCATCTGTCTCCCTCGTCT
The DNA here is from genome assembly GCA_050745645.1 of Terriglobia bacterium. Classification (GTDB taxonomy): domain Bacteria; phylum Acidobacteriota; class Terriglobia; order UBA7540; family UBA7540; genus RH2-MAG17b. Next base: position 5,918 of record JBOGJZ010000442.1, read on the forward strand.
AAGTTGGAGTTGTTACGCTGGATGAAGCCCATTCCGGCAAATCGAGGTGTCTTGAAAGCATGTCTCTGATTCATCGCAAACCCTTCCTCACCGAAAAGGAGCTGGCCGCGCGTCGGGCCAATGCCCGCCAATCC
>JBOGJZ010000443.1:0-3280 GCA_050745645.1 Terriglobia bacterium
CCTGGCTTTCCGGCTGGCCGACTGCATCGTGTGCAATTCGCGCGCCGCCGCTTGCGGCCTCACGCGAGCCGGGCTGCCGAACAACAAGATCAGGGTCATTCCCAATGCGCTGCCGGAAGAAGCCTTCGCGGAAACGGCTCCGGCCTTGCCCCGTTCTGAAGATGTCTTGCGGGTGGGAATGATTGCCAGGATGAATAATCCTGTTAAGAATTATCCGGTGCTTCTCGACGCGGCGGCACGGCTGGCCGCGAAGCATCCCAGCGTGGAATTTCTTCTGGTTGGCGACGGCCCGCTTCGCCCTGAACTGGAAACGATGACCCGGACCTTGCGGATCGAGCGGCAAGTGCGCTTTCTCGGCGACCGGCGCGACATTGCCGCCGTGTTAGCGTCGATGGACATTTCCGTATTAACTTCGCAATCCGAAAGTTTGTCCAACGCTATCATTGAGTCCATGGCAGCCGGGTTGCCGGCGGTCGCAACGCGCGTGGGCGGAAATCCTGACCTGGTTTGCGACGGCGAAACGGGATTCTTGATCCCGCCCGGCGACGCGGCGAGTCTTGCGGACGCGCTCGATCGCCTGTTAACTTCGCCTGATTTACGGCGCGATCTCGGCCGGAAAGCCAAAGCGTTCGCGCTCGAGCATTTTTCGCTTGCGCGTGTTTTGAACGAATATGAGGATCTGTACGCCAGTCTGCTGGCGCGCAAAGACCGGCGGGCAGCGCGGTCTACCCAGCAATAAAGCTATGCGCTCAAGGTGCAATTCATGAAGCAAGTGATTCGCAAGGGCCTCAAAGAAATTGTGGTTGATGAGGTGCCGGACCCTGTCGTCCTGCCCGCTCATGTCCTGATTCAGGCCCACTATTCGTTGATTTCGAGCGGCACTGAGAGCGCGAGCATCCATCAAGAAGGGGTGTTGAAGGAGGTGGCGGAAAATCCCGGCCACTTGCGCAAGGTTTGGGATGTGATGACGGTGGCTGGCCCTGTCCGGACGATGGCTGAAGTGAAGGCGAAGTTCAGCGAGTATGCGGTGCTGGGATATTCAGGCGCCGGCGCCATTGTGGATAAGGACCCGGCTCTCGCCGATCTTCGCATCGGCGACCGCGTGGCTTACGGAGGCGAGGGTACAGGCCACGCCGAAACCATCCGGACCGGCAGGCTGTTGACCGCCCGGATCCCCGGCTCCGTTTCCTTTCAGCACGCCGCATTCGCCACGCTCGGCAGCATAGCTCTGAACGCCGTGCGCATTGCCGAAATCTCTATTGGAGACACTGTGGTGGTGATTGGGCAGGGCCTGGTCGGGCAGTTGGTGAGCCAATTGGTTCGCGTGCAGGGGGGCGTTGTGATCGCCACCGATCTGCTGCAAGAGCGGCTCAACCTGGCGCGCGATCTCGGAGCGTCACACACGGTTTTAGGAGGAAGCTCGCTTGCCGACTCGGTTAAGTCGCTTACCAACGGGCGGGGAGCGGATTGCGTGATTGTGGCGGCGGCAGCAAAGTCTTCCATTCCTTGCGAGCAGGCCGTGGAGGTGTGCCGGGACCGTGGCCGCGTGGTGGTGGTGGGCGCAGTCGAAATGCGCTTTGACTGGTTCCCGGCGTACTTAAAGGAGATCAAGGTCTTCATGTCACGGGCTTACGGTCCGGGAAGCTACGACTCAACCTACGAAGTGCGGGGGCAAGATTATCCGCTCCCTTACGTCCGTTGGACGGAAAACCGGAATATGGAGGAATTTCTGAGGCTCGTTGCGGAGGGCCAGCTTCGCCTCGATCCTTTGATAACCCACACCTACCCCTTGGAACAGGCTCCCGCAGCTTACGAAAAGGTGATGGACCGGTCTTCAGGAAGTCTCGCTGTGCTTCTGCGCTATCCAGCCGCTGAGGCAAGCCCTCCCGCTCCCTCGTTTGCCCCGAGGCGCCGGACGGAGCTGAACACTGCACGCCAGTCGGGGCTGCGCGTGGCGCTGGTGGGAGCCGGGAATCTTGCCCGCTGGGCGCACTTGCCGAACCTTGCGAAAATTCCGGGCGCCACGCTGCGCGCCGTGTATTCGACGAGCGGGGTTCGCGGAGCCAGCTACGGGCGGCGTTTCAGGGCCGCCTATGTCTGCTCGGATTATGAAGAGATTTTGCGTGACCCGGAGATTGATGTGGTCCTGATCGCGAGCCGCAATGCGGAGCACGCTTCGCAAGCCGCCGCGGCTCTGCGCGCGGGCAAGCACGCGTTTGTGGAAAAGCCTCTTGCTTTGACGGAAGCAGAGTGCGGTGAATTGTGCGTTGCAGCTTCTGAATCCGGGCGGGCTCTTACTGTGGGCTTTAACCGGCGGTTCGCGCCGTTCTACCGCGAACTCAAAGAGCAACTGAAGCGGAGGACCGGCCCGGCAGTGCTGAACTGCCGCGTCAATTCTCCCGGCATCTCCGGCTCTTATTGGATGGCTGACCCATCAATCGGTGGAGCGATCCTTGGTGAAGCCTGCCACTTCTTAGATTTGATGTACTGGCTGCTTGAGTCGGAGCCGGTCTCCGTGGCCGCTTATTGTTTGCCTACCGATCGCAAGGAACCGGTGGGCGAAAACAACATGGCCGCAAGTTTCCGCTTTGCGGATGGATCCATTGGCAATCTCACCTACTGCACGGTTGGCGCCAAGCGGTCAGGTGGTGAACGTGTGGAAGTTTTCGCGCAGGGCGTCAGCGCTTCTACGGAGGATTTCAAACGGTTCACCGTCGCGGGCAGCGCAATTCATCGTAAAACCAAACTCTGGGCGGACAAGGGTTATGCCGAGGAACTGGCCTCCTTCATCAACAGCATTGGCCGCGGCGAGACGCCGGCCGTGACAGTCCGTGACGGCGTGCGCGCCACAATCGGCTGCCTGAGGATGCTGGATTCTGCGAAGAGCGGCGAGCCTTTTGCGATCGATATCTCCCAGTTCCGCCCGTAACCGCGCGTTCATGAGAATTCTCCTGCTCGGACCTCATCCGCCGCCATACGGCGGCATTCAAACCCATCTGGTCGCGCTCCGTCAATATCTGCGGGAACAGCAAATCCCGTCCGAGGTCATTAATCTTACCCGGCACCGCCAGCCAGAGGCGGACGGCGTCTACTACCCCCGGACACCACAGCAGGTTTTACGGCTGCTCCTCCGCCTTCACTATGACATTGCCCACCTGCACGTGGGCGGCGATCTCACTTCGCGCGTGCTGGCGTTGGCGCTGGTCTGCAACGCCGTACCCGGGCACAAAAGCGTATTCACCTTTCACTCCGGTGGCTATCCTTCTTCACAGGCAGGCGG
>JBOGJZ010000444.1:0-5959 GCA_050745645.1 Terriglobia bacterium
AAACTACCAACCGCACATCCAGCAACGGCGGGAAGAAGCGGAGGCCAAGCGCACGGTGCGCGGTTACAAGGCTCGCCGGTGGGTGGTCGAGCGGACCCATTCCTGGCTCAACCGATACCGCAAGGTGTTGGTGAGCTTTGAGAAAACTGAGGAAAGCTACGTCGCCCTGCTGAGTTTGGCTGCGGCTATGATCTGCTGGCGTCAGACTATTGTTATTTACGGATAAGCTCTTAGTTTCCAGCGCTGCGGTCTACCGTTACATCGACACAAGTTACGCTGCTGATAACGTGGCGCATCGCGGCCAGGAACATCTTTGCAAGGGTCTCCGGCGGCAACAAGCACTCTTCGCAAGCGTTCGGACCCATCACGATCTTAACCTCCACTGTTCCGGCAGGGTCGATGGCGCCGAGCTTCAGATCCATTCCATCTGCCTGGAATCCGGGCCGGAGATTGTCCAATGCCTTCTGTAACTGATCACTCAAGGGATCGCTTTTCTGGGACTTCGTATCAGCCGAGTCCATTGCCGCCTCCTTCCTCACCAGCTAGTGTCTTCCTGACCTCTGTTTCGAGCAGACCCCAAAGACGCCGCTTTTGCTTGATGAAGCCGTCATCGGCTTTGAACGAAAGGTCGCGTGATCGAGGCAAGGGGTTTTCAACCATCTCGAGCACGCGGCCGGGCCGGCGGCTCATCACGAGGATCTCATCGGAAAGAAACAGCGCCTCCTCGAGGTCGTGGGTAATAAAGATCACCGTGCGGGACTCTACCTGGCAGATGCGCAACAGTCCTTCCTGCATAAGTTCCCGGGTTTGCGCGTCCAGGGCGGAGAATGGCTCGTCCATCAGCAGAACCTCTGGTTGAGTGACCAGGGCGCGCGCCAGGTTCACTCTCTGCCTCATACCGCCCGAAAGCTCGTGAGGGTAGCGCTGCTCGAAACCACTCAAGCCTGTTAGCCGCAAATAGCGCTCAACTCGGTTCTCAATCTCGTCGCGCGTAACCGCGTTCCTGGCGCGCGGTCCTACCTCCATGCCATAGGCCACGTTGCCGGACACCGTCTTCCACGGAAGAAGCGTCGCATCTTGGAAAACCAATGCCCTGTTGAGGCCAGCAGTATCCCGCGGGTGCTGCACGGTCTTGTCACCCACCCGGACATTGCCTCGGGTTGGCTGGACTAATCCATGAATCACATGCAACAAAGTGCTTTTGCCACATCCGCTGGGTCCGATGATCGATACAAACCGGCCTCCCCCGATCTTCGCCGTTATATCTTGCAACGCTATGAGTGGCTCCCGATGGTTGGCGGAATGATAAATTTTCCAGACGCCATTGATCTCCACTGACGGAGCGTCCATCATCCAGGCTACTCCGGCACGTTCTGTTGTCTCCACGGAGCGTACCACTCCTCGACCGCTTTCAAAGCGAACGAGGCGGTCAGGCCGCATACCGCGAAGACGGCGATACCCACAAACATCTTAGCCGTGTCAAATGTCTCGGCGGCCGCGAAGATCATGTTTCCCACGCCGCCGCGAGAGCCGAAAAACTCCCCGACGAGGACGCCGAGGATACCTTCGATCGCCCCGATTCGAAGCCCTGAGATAATATGAGGGAGCGCGCCGGGAATGAGAATGCTGCGGAATTGTTGCCAGGGCGTAGCGCCGAAGGCATGAGCCACGAGCTTCATCTGGGCATCAACGTTCTTCGTGCCGGCGTATGTGCTAATGATGATGGGAAAGACTGCTCCAAGAAACACAAGAGCCACCTTGGAGGATATGCCGATTCCTAACCAGACGATCAACAGTGGGCCGAGAGCGAGCCGCGGTGTCGCATAGAGGATTGACGTCCAGGGATTTGCCACCGCCTCTATTCCACGTGACACCGCCATCGCGAGGCCAACCGGCACTCCGACTATGGCCGCGAGTCCGAAGCCGTAGAAAAACTCTTGTCCACTCAGCCACAACTGTGGCTGCAACTCACCGCTCCGCAGCAACTCGAAAAACGCTTCGGCGGTCTGCCAGGGACCGACAAAGAACAGCCTGCTCGTGAACAGAGTGATCACATGCCAAACTATCGCGCCGAGCAGGAGTGATAGTCCACCGAGCGCCATATAGCGCCAGCGCCATGCTACTCCTTTTGCATCTTCATCCTCCGGCCATTCTTGCGGCGTCGTGCCGCTGAGTGTTTTCATTTTCACACCTATGCCGCCTCTGCCTTGGGAGGCGTTAGCTCGATGCGGTAAATTTCCCGGAGCCGCTTTACAGCTGCGTCGTAAATATCGTCACGTTGAAGATCGCTGAGCTTGGGGAACGGCGGTTTCATTTCCTGCAGGGATTCGAGCTCTTTGAAGGTGTTTTTCCAGGCTTGCGGCAGGAGCTTTCCATCGCTCGAGAAGATCGGCCGGCTGCTCTCGAAAGCGATTTCATAATACTCTGGAGCTGCCTTCGCTGGAACTTGCGCCACGTCTTCCAGCCATTTGATCATCTTGTTCTTGTTGGCAAAGCCCCAGTGCAATCCCCGCAGTGTCGCCGTAGTGTTACGGACGGCCAGATCAAAATTCTCCTTATTTCGATCCACCCAGTCGTTGTTCACCGAGTGTGAAATGAAGACGGTCGGATACAACACGTCCGTCGCCCGCCCGAGAACGTTCAGCCCGTCGAGAGGAGCCCGCACGGCGAAGGCGAGGTCAACAGCGGCGACACGCACCCTGCGAGCTAATACTGCGGCGTAACGGCCACTTGAGCTACCGACAGAAACGGGCGTGATCCGTTGCGGCGCAACCCCTGCCTTCCTGAGCATGAGGAGGGCTGAAACAGTACTGCTCGCATACGGATTCGATACCCCGAGAATGATCTCCCCATTGGGCAAATCTTTGTACGACTTTATCCCTGGCTGCGCAACCAGGCAATTACTCTCCCCGACCATGTACGTGCAGATCAAACTGACGTTTGCGCCTTTGCTGTGAGCCAAGACTATAGGCTCTCCGGCCTCCGCGCAATTCAAAGGAAGCCTGCCTGCGGCCACGAGACGGAGTGAATCTCCTCCTCCAAAGCCGTAGTTGATGTCGACCGCCTGTTTCTCGTCGCGATAGAAACCTTCTTGGTCAGCGATTATCGCTGGGTAGTAGAGGTCCCCTTTGAAAGAGGCGGCAAAGCTGAAGTGATGGAAGCCAGGCTTCGTCTGAGGTCTGGTAATCGAAAGCAGCGCGGCAGCGGATAGTGCGCCTCCGGCCAGGACTGGGATGGCCTTCAGGAAAGCTCTTCGCCCTTGTGACTTCGAGTCGAGAGAAGTCATGCGATCCGTCATCCTGCGGGCTTTCGGGGAAACCCGAGCGCGTGGGTGTTCTCTTATGATGCGCCCAGAATTACTACGATCTTAGCGAGCACCTGTCGGCCCAACGCATCGACCTCTTCATCCGGCATCTCAGGTTTTCCTTGGGGGTAAATGACGCGAGCGAGGTCAGGGCGGCCCAGGATTTCTGCTTGCAACTGCGCGGCGTGCTCGAACACGTCGTGTATGAGCGCGATGGCTGGAACGCCAGAGTCTTCGATTGCGGCGGCGTCATGCACGGACGCCGAGGTGCACGACCCTCAGGCGCCAACGCCGACAATTGCTATGTCGGCGCTCTCCGCGATTTCCGTAATCATTTCTCGTGGCGCCGGAGCAAAGGTGTTTTCTTTGGCCAGACTGGCGATGACCGAACCACCCAGGCGTTCTTTGAGAAGTTCTTCCAGGCGCTTCCAGAAGCGATAGGACGAGACGTGGTTGTTAAACAGCGTCGCAATCCTCTTATCAGGGGACCATCTGATAGCCGCTCTCTGCTTCCGGCTTGTGGCGGCCTCGCCAACAGGATCACACAGAATCAAGTTTGCCATTTTGCGTTTCCCTCACTTCAGTTTGGAATGATGATCTTTTCAGTGCAGGCCAAGCCCCCTCCTTGATGCCAACCAGGACAGAACGAGCAAAATCCGGTGCCAGATCCCATTCCTCCAGCAACCGTGATTACCAACTGGCTAACGTCCCGGATGAGGGGCACCATGGCGTCCGGGTTGTTTGGTTCCTTCAGGACGTGACTCCAGTGATAGGGATGCGAGGGCTGGTAAAACAGGCACTGGCGTACCAGATGCACTGGCTTCCGGGCGCGCTCCTGAAGCGAGTGGCGGAGGCTATCCTTGGTGTATCCACGGTCAGCGAGGGCGCGAGCCGTCATAGGACCGACCACCAGTACCATGTCGCCCCCGGCATTCATTGTTGAGTTACCGATAGTCATCATCGAATCGGCCAATACTGTGAGGACTTCTTCCGCCGAAGCGTAACCTGATCCCGTCCCGATCTGATGAGGGCCGTCGGTGGCAACGACGGTCACGGCCGAATCGCTGGGAGCTAAACCGCGTTCCACATGCAAAGGACTCCACGGATTCCACTCCCGATCCTCAGCGATGCAGAATGTGTATTTGCCTGGATGTCCCATTGTGGACATATCGATCTTCCCGGGGTAGCCTCCGCCGATGTTCCACAGGATCAGTCTTACAGCCCTGCCGACAGTTGCATTGGCTCGGGACCCGCCTCCAAAGACGCCCCAGCGGCTGTTGAAGCCTAGTTGCTCAACGATTGGGCCGCTCACGATGACTAGCGGCGCAACGCTATTGGTGGTGGCTTGGACGCCGTTCAAACTAAAGCGATCCTGAAGCATCGCGCGCACCGCCGCTATTACAACCGGCATGTGCTCTGGGCGGCAGCCAGCCATGACGCAGTTAGTAGCGATTTTCTCGTAAGTCGCTAAACCATGCTTGGGTGGAATCGTGCCCAGGCTCTCCTGCGGTTCGACATGGAGGTAGTCAAGCGCCTTCTGCACGAGCGGTAGAACCGGCGGAACTACAGGCAAGCCGTCCGTCCAGCCCTCGGTGTACGCGCGCTCGATGGCTTCTTCGATTGAGCTTGCCTCGATGGTCTTCATCATTCTCCTTGTATTTGGGAGCTTGAGTTGGCCATAGCGTTAAGCGATCCGTCCCCGCCCACACTTCTACCAGGGAACGACCGAGATGTCAAAGAGTTTATCCCCGGTCAGTGGCATTAGAAAAGCAAGCAACACAGCTATAAAGGGTTGGAGTTTTCCCCATTGCATTGACCACCGGGTCTTGCATGAAATTTATGTTGGAACCCGTGGATTTCGGATGGGACCCATGAGATAGATTAAGACAACTTTATTAAGGAGGATCGAAGCGAAGATCTGCCTTCGCGTGGGGAGCCAGCGTTAGGAGAAATCACCTTAGCGGAAACCGGAAATAAGAAATCGCAAACAGCTCATCGGCTAATGATGGCTATGTTATATAAACAACGCCGGCACGTTCAAGAGCTTTGAAAGAGAAGCGGCTTGCCCGGATGGCACCTTGGGGCACGGTTAGTGAGTATCAACATTAATCAATTTAATTCTAATTATAAAGACCGTTTTCTGTAATAGAATGCAATTCTAACCAAACAGGAGGAGGCGTTCAGTGACTGTAACGAAAGCAAAAAGTTGGAAGCTTCCGGTTTTCGTTGTTGCATTGAGCTTGGCGCTCTCGGGCCTTTACTCGGTCAGGGTAGCGTTTGCGCAGGTGGCGGGAGCTACCTTAACGGGTACCGTATCGGACCCGTCTGGCGCGGCGATCCCAGGGGCCGGCGTATCCATTAAAAATACGGCTACCGGCATCGTCCACAAGGTAACCACAGACAGCGCGGGCTTGTACTCAATGCCAAACCTAGTGCCCGGGCCTTACTCGGTCACGGCTTCTGCTAAAGGATTTTCAACGCTGGTCCGGTCCGGTTTTACGCTAGCTGTAGGTCAGAGACTGCAACTGAACCTGGCTATGCAGGTAGGCGCAGTAAGCCAGCAAGTGCAGGTGACGGGCGCGCCCCCATTGGTGCAGACTGCGACGGCAACGGTTAGCGCGCAGGTCAGCGGCACAACCGTGCGGCAACTTCCAC
>JBOGJZ010000445.1:0-3850 GCA_050745645.1 Terriglobia bacterium
CGATTCGAAGCGGAGCGAATCGGCTCAGAATGACACACTCCAAGCCCTTTCTCAGCAACCTGTTAGGCCAACTTTTTCCGCCGCAGGCCGTAGCCGAACACAAAGAGCAGGCCCGTGCCAAACAGCAGGAAGCTGGCCGGCTCGGGCGTGGTGCTCAACGTCAGCACGATATCCGTTGAATTGTAAGTTAGTTTCCACTCCTCTGAGGCGCCGAAGAGCCGATCCGATATGGAGCCAAATTGCGAACCCGGGGCCAGTGAGCCGAAGTCCATGATGACAAATGACGTGCCCAGCGACGGTTCGTAGCCAGGATATAGCAGAACATCCAGCACGCTCCCAGGACCAAGCGTAAGCTGGCCGCTGATGTCCGTCACGTCGAAGCTCGAACCTGAATCGATACTTTCATCCAGCGTTCCCGCAAGGTCGAGCGAGCCAAGAACGCTAAGAGTGCCTGGAGCATCGCCTGGGCTGAGCGTAGCTCCGCTGGCAATGGTAACCGCGCCCTGCACGGTTCCTGTCCCGCTCAGTGTGCCGCCTTCAATGTTCACATTGGGAGAAATCAGCGTACCGTTTACGTCCGTGTTGGGAGAAATCAGCGTGCCGTCTACGTCCGTAGTGGGGCCCGTTTGTGTATACGCGCCGCCCACAGCTAAGCTGCTACCGCCCGAGGCTTGGCTGTCAATCTCAACGTAACCGCTGTTAGTGAAGGGGCCGCTGGTGTTGACAGCAGCGCCATCCATGAGATTCAGAGCGCCGTGGTTCACGGCCAGCGTCGTGAGCGCGCTGTTGCTGTTATCACCTGAGGCCAGCTCGACGTACGCGTGGGCGCCGTCGATGGTGATGCCTGAAATTGAGTAGCCGGTGACGGTCTCGTTGATGGGGGTGCCCGTGACGAACTCTGCGGTTCCCTGGCCGCTGGTCACCGTCAGGGAGCCGTCCCATGTGTTGGTCGGGGCCCCGGTATCATAGCCACCAATATTGGCAGCAAGCCCGTGGATGCTCATCACCGATGTCTGGCCCGCAGGCAGATTCGAATTACCTACCGTAACGGCACCCTGATCGTCGCTAAGTGAGCCGCCTACCGTCGGCTGCTTCCGCCGGAGCCACCCGAGTCCACGGAGAGAATGCCCCTGAAGTTCGTAAGGTCATTGGTAACGTTTAGCATTTCGCTGTCCTCTATGCTGAGGGTGCCGCCGCCGTTGAAGGAGAGCGAGTTGATAGAGACGCTCGTCAGGCTAGACGAGTTGTCCAGTGTCACTGTCCCGCCGTAGATTCCCACGTTGAATACTTCGCTCGAATTGTTATTCGCAACGCAGGGTGGCAAGAAGCAAGCCCACGTCGCCGGAGTGGTCCAATTCCCGCCGATCGCGTTAGTGGTAACAGTAATTTGAGCTAGCGCAGGCCTAGCGGTGAGGCCGAATGCTAAAAGAAAAGCTAAAATTGACACAACTATACTTGGAAAGGTTCCCAGAGCTTTCATCTTCCCCTCCTCATTGCGGTAAGTTTTAGAAGCTGACAGGGGTCCCTGAGTAAAGCCTCAGTTTCGGACTCGTAGCGCTGCCGTCCCGGCGGCGCCTGCCGGCAAGATGCCGGCGCTACACCGCTCTCCGCGCCCGAAAGTTAGGCGTTACATCCCTATAACGCGATTTTTCTAGCCAATGATGGATTCTGCATATTTCCCGCCGTCTCATGCAAAACTCGAATCTGTCATGCTGAGCGCTGCGACCTGTCCCGGCGAAGTCGGGAAGCATCTCGCCTTTGGTTGGAAACAAAGGGACGAGATTCCTCGCTTCCGCTCGGAATGACATGACTCGACAATTTTTTACGGCTTCTGAGATTGGGTGTGCCCATGCTCCATGCTCTCCCGATTCGCTGCCCATGATCTTGTTCTCCGCAAGATGCTGCGTCAAGATTCAGGCAGTTATTAACCAACAGATGATCTAAAAGGAGCGGAGGAAAGCGGCTTTCTGGGCCTCAGAGGTCAGGATGGTATCTTTCGGAGTTTGACTTTCGCTATAATTCGCGCAAAGATACGGACGGTGATAGGACTGAGCTTGCTTAAGAGAGTAGTGGGAAGGCGATTGATGTATCGGGACCCATCGGTAACCCTCATGTAATGAGCGAGAGAATGTTGTACGATACCCGAGAAATGATGGAAACTCCTTCCTACGGCCTCGTTGAGGCTGCGCGGTACATTGGTGTGGCCTATCAAACGCTGCGTTATTGGGCACAGGTGAATCCTCTTATCGAAATTGCCTCTGTTCACCCTCCGCGCCTATCGTTTATGAACCTCATGGAATGCCATATGCTAAGCTCCATGCGGTCCGCTTACAAGGTCAGGATTCCCAAGGTTAGAGCGTCCCTCATAGCACTCGCCAAAATACATCCGCATCGTCATCCGTTGGTTGACCAGCCGTTTGAAACCGACGAGATAGATTTGTTCGTAAGAGAGCACGGGAAAGAACTAATAAATCTTTGCCAAGGCGGTCAAATGGCGTTTCAAGGGATCGTCGCCACCCATCTCAGAAGAATTGAAATCGATGCGACCGGTGTTTATAGGTTTTTCCCATTTATTGAGCAAAGAACAGATCGGGAACCCAAGAGCATCATGATTACTCCAGCCGTGTCCTTTGGAAGGCCCGTCATATCTGGAACTGGAATATCGACCGCTGTAGTTGCTTCCCGCTTTCACGCACGCGAATCTGTGACCGCTCTTGCGGAAGAATATGGGCGACCCGTTGGAGAGATCGAAGAAGCAATTCGATGGGAATCCAGAGCGGTCGCTGCGTGACGATTTCGTCTTGTTTCTTGACGAGAATCTTCATAACTGTGCTCCCCTGCTGGAAGTTTTAGAAAGTACCAACGCACGATATGAGCGTCATGGCGTGCATTTCAGCCCTGGAACGCTGGACAAAGAGTGGCTTCCTTACATCTGTAAGAGGGGATGGATTCTTCTAACGAAGGATAAGGGGATTCGATACAATCAGGTAGAGATCGAAGCCATACTTGCCAACAACGGAAGGGAATTCTTCTTTGCTTCTGGAAACTTGACCGGAACTAAGATGGCCGAAATCCTATCCAATGCGCTGAAGAAGATGGGGCGGATGGCAAAAAAGGTCGATGCCCCGTTCATAGCTTCGCTGACTCAACGTGGAGAGGTTATCCTTCGTTACGATAGGGACGGCTCGATACATGCCCAGAAAAGGCGCAAAGCGCAAACCGGGTGAGGCTCTCGACATAAGGAAACTCATGAGTCAGTTCCATAAAAGCGCGGAGTCCCAATCCCACCGCAAGGGTTCTTTCAAAATCGAAGCGCCGTTCGAGCGGGCGCTAGATACCATCCTAAAAGTCAATCCGGGTCCGAAGAAACCAAACCGCAAATCACGCTAAGCTCCCATCACGCTTTCCGGTCTTTCCTTATTTTGAGCCTGTTAACGGCATAATTCCGTTATTGCGAAAGGTCTAAATGTGATGCGCAAGGCGGGACCTGGGCGTCAGCCAACTTGATGCCAATCGGGCTCAGGCGCCGAATAAACTTGGTGGAGGCGGGGGGAGTTGAACCCCCGTCCGAAAAGCCAAACGGCTGGAAGACTACATGCTTATCTCGTTCGCTCCAGCGTTTCGCCAGCGGCTCTCAGGAACGAGCAAGAACGAACCACCGGCTAGCCTGATCCCCTCCCGGCGAACCGGAAGAGTCTCACCCGGCATTTTCAGACGGGAAACACCGGGCCAGCCCGCTAAAATGGCATCTTTCTCCGCCCGGCGGGCCAGACGAAGAAGACGCGCCACCTAATTAGGCAGCGAGAGCAAACTGCGTATTGGCAGTTGTCGTTTTCCACGCCGATCACGG
>JBOGJZ010000446.1:0-4034 GCA_050745645.1 Terriglobia bacterium
AGGTCTTTCGGAAGCGCCTTTTAATTTCGGAGAGCAGCCCACGCGTGGAATGGGCTTTGGGATCGCCTACGATGCGGACCTTACCGCCGAGTTGCTCCATCAGGCGCGCTTCGGGAACGGTCTCCTCGCCGTAATCAGTGCCTTTACACTGCACGTGCGGACGAAGGTCATTTAGAATGCCTTCCGCGGTCAAGTCGTCAAAAATCACCACGTAGTCGGTATACCGGACCGCGGCGACGAGTTCGGCCCGCGCCTGCTCTGGCATCAGAGGTCTGCCTCTTCCTTTGAGCTCAGCCACTGCGCGGTCGCTATTCACTCCCACGACGAGCACGTCGCCTTGCTCTTTGGCAGACCGCAGGAAACGAACGTGTCCGGCGTGCAGCAGGTCAAAGCACCCGTTCGCAAAAGCGATTACGCGGCCTTCGCGCCGGAGCCGCTCACTCAGCGACCTTACTTCAGATCGTGAAATAAATTTTGGATTCACGCGTTCCGGACCGCCTCTGCAAGCTCTCGCGCTTGCACGGTGGCCGTGCCACTCTTCATCACAACCAATCCTCCGGCGCAGTTTGCGATCATCGCCGCAGACAGGAAATCAGCGCCGGCGGCAAGCGCGAGGGTGAAAGCTGCGATCACCGTGTCTCCCGCGCCGGTCACGTCCGCCACCTGATCGGAACCGAAAATAGGCAGCAAGACCGGCCGGCGCCCTGGCTCGTAAAGAGCCATGCCTTCCCGGCCGCGAGTGACCAGCAGCGCATCAAGCTTGGTTGCTTTTAGCAGGCGCGCTGCCAGTTTGTGGAGTGTGGCGGCGTTATCGCCGATTCGCTGGCCCAGGGCCGTTTCAACTTCGGGTTCGTTGGGAGTAGAGGCCGTCACGTGAGTATAGCTCAAGATGTGATAACGCGAGTCCACCGTCACCGGCAACCGCCCTCCCAGCCCCCGCCGCAAGAACTCAGCCTCTCCCGAATTCACAGCACCGTATCCGTAATCGGAAATCAGCAGCGCGGAGGCGCGGCCGCCCAGCGGTAAAACTGAGCGGCTCAACTTTCTGCGCACGTCCTTGTGCAGCGGCCATGGGGGCTCCCGGTCCACTCGCACAACTTGCTGCAGGTGTCCGTGTCCGATGCCGCCGAGCACGCGAGATTTGGTGGGTGTGACATAGCCCCGGGGCGTTAGTACGCGGCGCATTGAGACGCCTTTAGCCGTAAAATACCGGCGCAACGCCTGGCCAGGCCCGTCATCGCCCAGCGCACCCACGAGGTTGATACGCGCCCCTAGCTCGATCAAGTTGTTCGCTGCATTTGCCCCGCCGCCCGGCACGACCTCCCTTCTCCGTTCGTGCAGGATAAGCACGGGAGCCTCACGCGAGACGCGGCTGATTTCACCGTGAATGAATTCATCGGCCACGAGGTCGCCGAGCACCACGATTCTCTGACGCGCGAAGCGATTGATAAGGCTGAGCAGTCCGGCCCGGTCTCGCGAGGCGATTCTCATATGCTGGTCTTCTGGCGCGGCCGGGCGGGATTATCATGCGTGACGCCAAGCTGCTTCACAAGCTCCAACGCAGCGCGATATACAGAGGCTACGCTCAGACCCTCCATGCAGCGAAAGTCAATCGGGCAGAGGTGAAGTCCGCACGGAGCGCACGCCACCGGATTCTGAACGACGCGAGAATAGGGGCCAAGCGGCCCTGTGGCGGCGGCATCCGTCGAGCCGAAGATCGCTACCACCGGCAAGGCCAAGGCGGAGGCGACGTGCATTGGGCCGGAGTCGTTCGTCACCACCAACCTGCAGCGCTCTAGCAGCGCCATCGCTTGGCGCAGGGTCGTATCTCCTGCCACGGCTACCGGCGTATGCTCCATTTCCCGGGCCACGTCGTTAGCCAAGCCGCGTTCAGCCTCAGATCCGAGGATGAGTACGTCCGCGTTCAGCGCTGCGATCAACCGGTCGGCTAGCTCTGCGAATCGCCCGGCGGGCCAGCGCTTGGCCGGGCCAAACGACGCTCCAGGCACAATCCCGATTAAAAATCGCGGCCCATGCAGCCCCAAGGATTCCAGCTTTCGCACCGCCCAATTCTTTTCGTCCGGCTGCACCGTCAAATGAATCTCATCGAGAGACCCAGGAGGTTCCGGCCGCGAAATGATGCCAGCCCGAAACAGGAGCTGCAGATAGTAATACGCCTGGTGGCCGCAAACCGCGGGAGATGGAGGCTCGATGGCGGTTGTCAGCAGCCGCGCGCGCCCATCGCGGTCATAACCAATTCGGACGGGAATCCCCGCCCGCCAAACCATCCAGGCGGCCTGAAAAGCATTTTGAAACAGTATCGCCGTGTCGAACCGTTCCTCACGCAGCTGCCGGACGAGACTGGCAAAACCCGATACCCCGCGGTGCTTGCCCTGGGGTTCATAGATGATCTGGCGGTTGACGGCGGCATGGTGCTGATAAATATCGAATACCCAGGGCTTCGCCACTAGTACGATCTCTGCCTCCGGCAAGCGCGCTCGCAAAGCTTCAAGCGCGGGAAGCGATAGCACTGCGTCCCCAATCCAGTTGGTGGCGCGGATCACGATCTTGCGTGGCTCTTCCAGTAAGCCTCCGTAGACCATGGAAAACTTCTACCTCATCCAAAGAGTCGCCGGTCCGTTCCGGCGTGTTCTGTGCGAGTATAGCAAATGCGCACTCTCTGCACTCCAGACTGTGAGCCGGCGCCGAAAGCGCAAATGGCAAGAGCGATTATCCACAACTGCAACGAGACCGGTTATATTGCTGATTACTCAGTGAGCCGGCAGCAGAAACGATCTAATGGCCGGTGAATCCAGAGGCTCGTTCACCTCAGCTACTATCGGGGAGTAACCTCAGAATATCATGGCGAACCGCCACCGGGCCTTGGTTTGCCTTGGTGTCGCACGTAAAATAGGGGAAGCATGATTACGGCAAAAATCGGCCAAGGCGGGAAGTACCTTTTCGGCGGCATTGTGCGCGTTTTCGTGCGCAGGGGAATCAATCCCAACATCCTGACGGTCGTCGGTCTCAGCATCAACGTCGTTGCGGCTTACCTTTTTGCGGCGGGGTATTTCCAATGGGCCGGATTCACGATCATTCTAGCAGCAATATTTGATCTCACCGACGGCCCGGTAGCCCGGATCAGCCGCCGTGTTACTCCTTTTGGAGGGTTCCTGGATTCAGTGCTCGACCGTTATTCTGATTTTCTCCTGCTGGTTGGGTTGCTGGTCTTTTATAGCCGCGCCGACCGCTTCTGGTATGTCGTGCTGGTAGCCGTATGCATGATCGGCGCTGTGATGACCAGCTATTCTCGCGCCCGAGCCGAAAACGTGATCCAGTCGTGTAAAGTTGGCTTCATGGAGCGGCCGGAGCGTATTGTGCTGCTGATCATCGGAGCCCTGTTTAACCGGATGGCTCCGGTGCTATGGGTGATTGTGGTGTTTTCAAATCTTGCTGTACTGCATCGCGTCGTGCACACCTACCGTGAAACTCAGCGCCGCCCGGCGCGCGCTTCACACGAGTAGATGGATTCAACTCGCGCGCCCGGCGGCGGGATCCTGATGCCAGACAGCAGCGGATGGTTCTGGGTAACGGCGAAAGGAGTCTGTTTGAATGGCAGTAGAGCTCGATTTGCGAGAAAAGGGCGCAGTCCGAAATGGCCAGCGCCTGGTCTCGGACGAACGGCTTTTTATGCAACTCCTAGCCTTCACCGGATGTGACGGCTCGCCGGCGTTCATCAAGGCGCTGGCCGGGGCTAATTTTGAGAGCGTCCTGTACCAGGATATCCACGATCCCCGAGGTGTGGTGCTGCTGACCTGGAGCCGCGACCCAAATTTCTTCGTTGGGCCGTTACGGAAGTTTCTCCTGGTTCCGCCGTTCGCCGCGCTGAGCTCCAAGCCGGAATACAACCTGCTCGGCCGTACTTACGCCATTGGTCATGAGCCGGACCTTGAGGCTTGGCTTTTTGAAAAGCCACGACGGACGGTGCTCAATCCGGAATGGCCGTGGGCAGTGTGGTATCCTCTCCGGCGGGC
>JBOGJZ010000447.1:0-2901 GCA_050745645.1 Terriglobia bacterium
GTTTCGGGCGCGTAGAGGCGGCTTTACGCCGCCATTTTGCATGGCGGTCCCGCAACGCGGGACGCCGCTACATCTGAGCCCGAAACTGAGGCATCACTAACACCCGCCTTCGCGTTTTGACAATGGGTGACTTTCTCAGAAAACGGAATCGCCTGCTCAGGACGACTTACGTGGGCCGTCGCTGGTACTTCGTTACCTTGTGCACTCGGGAGCGTCGGTTACTGTTCCGCGAGAGAAAACTCGTGAACGTTGTTCTGGGAATCCTTAAAGATAGCTGCGGTCTTTGCGACTTTGATGTCTATGCCTATTGCTTCATGCCTGATCACCTTCACATCGAACTCATCGCGCTGTCAGAAAGCTCCGACCTCGCGGCCTTTATGCGTAATTTCAAGGGGAGGTCGGCCGCCGAAGCGCGCCGGCTGGCCGTGCGGAACCTCTGGCAAAAGGGATATTACGATCACGTGCTTCGGGAAGGTGAAAATGAAAAGGCGGTAGCTTGGTATATTTTCAATAATCCCGTCAGAAAAGGCCTAGTCCAAGGACCACTGGAATGGCCGTTTGCGGGGTCGTGGGTGCTGGACTGGAAAAGGGCCGTAGCGCCTCCAGAAATTTTTGTACCCAGTTGGAGGCCGCGCAATGTCATGGAAGGGGCGTCGCAGGTGTAGCCGCGGGTTTACCTCGCCACCGGGAATGGCGGCATAAAGCCGCCTCTACATCGGAATTCTAATGGGCAAGATTACCGGCTTCAAAGAATTCACGCGTGAGACGCCGCTGCGCCGTCCCGTCGAGGAGCGGGTCAATGATTCTCTCGAAGTCTACCAGCCTTTCCCGCAGGAAAAAGTGCGCATGCAGGCGGCTCGCTGCATGGATTGCGGCATTCCCTTCTGCCATACTGGCTGCCCGGTAAGCAACATCATTCCGGACTGGAATGACCTGGTTTACAACGACCGCTGGCACGAAGCCATTCGTGTTCTTCATTCAACTAACAATTTTCCTGAATTCACGGGCCGCATCTGTCCGGCCCCTTGCGAGGCGGCGTGCGTGCTGGGCATCAATGAGCCTCCGGTCGCTATTAAGCTGATCGAGGAAACTATCGTCGAGCGAGCTTTTGCCGAGGGCTGGATTGTTCCGGAGCCGCCCGCCATTCGCACAGGCAAGCGCGTCGCGGTCATCGGGTCAGGCCCCGCCGGCCTTGCCGCTGCTCAGCAACTCAATCGCGCCGGGCACTTCGTAACGGTATTCGAGAAAGCAGACCGCATCGGCGGCCTGCTGCGCTACGGCATTCCAGACTTCAAGATGGAAAAGCGCATTGTGGACCGCCGCCTGGAACAGATGATTGCCGAAGGCGTGCGCTTCGAGGCGCGCGCTCACGTGGGAGCGAACGTTCCGCTGGAAGACGTGCGCCGAGATTTCGATGTCATTCTTCTTGCCGGCGGCGCCGAACACCCCCGCGACCTGAGCGTGCCGGGCCGGGAACTGAAGGGCATTCATTTTGCGATGGAGTTTTTGCCCCAGCAGAACAAACGCAACGCCGGAGACACGGTGGAGAACCAGATTCTAGCGACTGGCAGAAACGTCATCATCATCGGCGGAGGTGATACAGGCGCGGATTGCCTGGGCACTTGCCACCGGCAAAAAGCAAAGTCCATTCAGCAATTCGAAATCATGCCAACGCCTCCGCTCGAAAGGTCACCGAGCACGCCGTGGCCGCTGTGGCCGCTGCAACTGCGCGTGGAAAGCTCTCACGAAGAGGGCGGCATTCGCAACTGGGCCGTGAACACCTCCAAATTCACGGGTGATGGAAATGGCAGCGTCAAGCTGCTACACGGTATTCGCGTGGGCCCGCCGCCCAAATTTGAGGCGCTTCCGGACACGGAATTTGCGATGGATGCCGAGCTGGTGCTGCTGGCGATGGGCTTCACAGGGCCGGTGCGCCAAGGTCTGATCGAGCAGCTCGGCGTGAAGCTCGACGCGCGCTCGAACGTCTTAACCGATGAACACACCATGAGCTCCATCCCCGGAGTTTTCGCTGCCGGCGACCTGCGCCGTGGCCAGTCGCTCGTCGTCTGGGCCATCAGCGAAGGCCGCAAAGCCGCCCGCGCCATCGACCAATACCTCACGGGCTCAACCCGGTTGAAGTAAACCTTCATGGCCTTCGCTGTGTTCCACGCTCTCCTGCGAACCCATGACCGACCCGGAATAGTACAGAAAGGCCTTGAGGGGGTACCGTGAAACCGGAACGCGATTTTAAGGCGGAACTCTGCAAGCAACTGAGGTTCGTCGAAAATTCATGTGCAGCGTACGATAGTGGATGCCAACTGGAAGCAATTCGCGCGGCAACTGCCATCCGCGTGATATTTCATGATACGAAGGCTTCTGTATCACTTCTTACTCACTTGAGCGGTGGCCATATTTCTCTCCTGTCGACTACCGCGCCTTTGACCGATTCAGCCGGTGAAGTCGTGTTCTTTTGCGGCTGTTTGCGAGTGCGCTTGTCGTCGCTAGGAGCTTCCTATTGTTGTGCACCACTCTCCGATGCCCCTCAAAAGTTTTCCCTCGCGCGCGCGGACTGGTGGAATCAGACTCTATATGTTCGAAAGGTCGATAAAGTAAATACAATTAGGATGTCACGCAAAGACATTGTCCTCAATGCTGTTAACAAGGACGGTGGCGCGCACGTGGATCACGAGCTTCCATCCGGATACCAGGAGCTCAAAGGTGGTATATGGAAGGAGCGCCTGTACACAGCACATGGTATCCGCGAAAACCCATTACAGGACGCCGAACTTCCGATGTTGCGACAAATAGGTTACGAGGTTCTTAACAGCCCCGACTTACTTCGACTTACAAATCTCTATTAACTCGGGTAACGCACACATCGCGCATTTTGCGATGTGTGCG
>JBOGJZ010000448.1:0-16139 GCA_050745645.1 Terriglobia bacterium
GGTAGATTCTTCGCGGAGTTTATCTTGAGAGAAATATGGAGATTCTTCGTTCCACTCAGAATGACAATGCTAGGATCGCACCGGTTCACGATGGCATAAGCAATCCGCCGGCTTTTTCTCCGTGTCCTCTGTGCTCTCTGTGGTAAAGGGCTTTTTCTATGAGTGACTGCGTTCGAATAGGAGCGAGTTGGGCCCGAATGACGTGTAAAAAAGCTTTCCAGCGCTCCTATTAAGGAGCGCCGAGGTTGTGGGCTACTTGCGGTGAACTGCTCCGCGCCACCACCTGAGTGTTTGGGCGCAACTCCTCGGAGGCGTGCAGGGCCACTTCATCACCGGCGTGAAGGGCGCCAAAGACCTCAATCAGATTTCCTGAATTGGCGCCAGGTTTCACATCGACCCATTCCGTTTTGCCGTCACGCACCCGGATCACGAACATGGCTTCCATTGTTCGCGCGACAGCGGTCTGTGGCACAAAGAGCGAAGGCGCTGGCCGATGGACCGGCCACGAGACCTGCGGAAACATGCCCGAATGAAGTTTGCGATCGGGGTTCCACACGTCAAGCTCCACCGGCATGGTTCGAGTCGACTGGTCCAAGGAATCAGCAATTCGCGCCACGGAACCTGTAAATGTCCGCCCGGGAAATGCGGAGACCGTGAAGTCTACCTTGGCTCCTTGTGTAACTCCGGCCACGTAAGCCTCCGGAACCGCGACCACCAACCGCAGGCGAGTCATGTGCTCGATGCGGAGCATGGATTTCTGGGTTCCTCCGGCGGGACCTACCAGCGCTCCGGGATGAACGTTGCGTTCGGTGATGATGCCGTCAAACGGCGCCGTGACTCGCAAGTAGCCTTCCAGCGTCTCCACAGCGCGTACGGCGGCTTGCGCTGCCTGGGTAGCGTCGCGGAGAGCTACGACGCTCGCGCGGTCGGCTTCCGCGGATTTTTCAGCGACCTCAAGCTCCTCATCGGAGATCACGCCTGGCGTAGCTGCAGCTACTTTCAGCCGCTGGTAGGTGCCTTCGTCCGCTGCGAGCTTGGCTTCGGCTGCGATTTCACGATTCTCAGCGCTCTGCAGCTTGGCTTGCGCTTCCGCCCGCTGCGCAACGAGCTCCGGGGCAACGAGCCGTGCCAAGAGTTGACCTTGCTTCACCTCCGAGCCGCGATCGACCCCCATCCATTGCACAAATCCGGTGACCTTCGGATAAATGGCCACAACCTCATAGGGAAGCAGTTCACCGGGCAACGGAATCGTCACATCAAGCCGGTGCGACACAACCTTTGCAGTATCAATCACAGGAACAGGGGCAGCCCCAGTGGTAGAGCTAGCGGCTGCCAGCGGCCTGCCTCCGGTAGCTCCGCACCCACCCATGATGGCAACAGTAGAAAGCGCCAGCAAGGCAAGCGCGATCTGCCGGTTGAATCCACCTCGCAAAAGCCGTTTAAGTTTTCGCATAACATCTCTCCTTACCCGTCGTAGCGCCGCCGTCCCGGCGGCAATAACAAAAAGAGCCGGCAAGATGCCGGCGCTACAATAGTCAGTTTAGGCCGCCCGCATAGCGGCTATCGGGGTCCGAAACGTCCAGCGAAGCTGACTCAACGCTGATGCCTTCCTGCGCCATCGAAAAAACAGACGGCAGAATCACAAGCGTGGCAATCATTGAAGCTGCAAGCCCGCCAATGACGGCTCGGCCGAGCGGCGCGGTCTGGCTCGACCCTTCTCCCAGCGCCAAAGCCATAGGAATCATTCCGGCGATCATCGCCAGGCTGGTCATCAGAATAGCTCGCAGCCGCATTTGGCTCCCGTGCAAAGCCGCATCGGTTGAAGAAACACTCCGGCTCCGCCGCCATTCCTCGGCAAACGTGACTAACAGGATCGAGTTCGATACGGAGACTCCCAGCGCCATAATGGCGCCCATGAAGGATTGCAAGTTTAGCGTCGTGCCGGTGATCAGCAAGATGAGAATCACGCCGCAGACAACGGCGGGCGCCGTCGAGATGGTCACGAAAGCCAGCCTGAAAGATTGGAAGTTAGCTGCGAGCATCAGGATGATGGCGATCACGGCAAGGCCAAGTCCGAGGGCCAGATTATTAAACGTCTGGAGCATGGGAGCGATCTGACCTCGAACCTGGACAGTGACTCCGCGCGGTGGGGGACCAGCCCGCTTAAGCGCCGCATTGACCTGTGTTGCGGCCCGGCCCAAGTCTTCCCCTCTTACATTGGCGATGAGCGAAAGCATGCGCTGCATGTCATAACGGTCATATTCGCCCACCACCGTGCCATAGGAGAGATTGGCCACGTCGCCCAGAGTTGGATGATTGGAGGGGCCGCCCTGCATGAGTGAAAGATTCGCGATATCACCCATGGAGCTCATTTGCGGCTGAGGCACTTCCACCTGAACCTGGTAGCCAATTCCTGTTTCAGGATCCTGCCAGAAGTTGCGCGATACAAAGCGGCTGGACCAGGTTGCGGTCTGAAGCGATTGAGCGATTTGGTGGACGGTTAAGCCGAGTTGCCCGGCGCGCACGCGGTCGATATCCACGTTAAGGCTCGGATAATCGAGAGGCTGTTTATATTGAAGATCGCGGAGATAACTGATCTTGTTCATCTGCTCCCGGATTTTTTCCGCGTAAGCGTGATCGCTGTCAATCCGCGGACCACTGACGGCAACCTCAATCGGGGTGGGAGAGCCGAAGTCCATGATCTGGCTGACGATGTCGCCGGACTCAAAGGTAAATTTACTGTCCGGGAGAATCTGGGGGAGCGTCTCACGGAGCCTGTCCTCAAGGCGAGCGATGCTGAGGCGAGCCGTGCTTTTCAGTTGCACGCGCAAGACAGCATCTTGCGGACCACTGGTCCACAGATAAACCAGGTTCACCGGATAGCTGGGCGCGTAGCTGCCCACGTAGCCGAGGGTTGCTTCTACATTCTCCGGCCCAGCCAGCCTCTTAATTTCATCTAGGGCCTTCAAGGCCATCTGTTCAGTGACTTCGATGCGTGTTCCCGTGGGCGCGCGCAGCCTGAGCTGAAACTGATTTCCCGGAGTTTGCGGGAAAATCTCGCGGCCGAGCTGCGGGCCTAGGAGAACAATGATGAGAGCGGAAAGAACCAGATAAGCCGCCACCAGCGCGCGGCGCCTTTTCATCAGTTTGTGAACAAAACTCCGGTAGTGGTCGCGGAAGTGATCGAACTTAGAGCGTCCGGTGCGCTCTTCTTCGCTCCCATGAAGACGCTTATTGAACCAGATATAGAGGATGGGCACGAACGAGCTTGAGAGCACGTAAGAAGGAATCATCGCGAAGCCAACCGCGAGGGACAAAGGTACGAACAGGGATCTGGTAACGCCAACCATCAGGAATGATGGAACGAACACGGCGAGAATCGCGAGCAGCGCCAAAAGCCGGGGGATCACGGTCTGCTCAGTGCCCCGCAGAGCCGCTAAAGCCGGAGAGCCGGTCTCCTGGAGGTTGCTGTGGATGTTCTCGATTTCCACGGTTGCTTCGTCCACGAGGATGCCCACGGCAAGCGCGAGTCCGCCAAGCGTCATGATGTTGATCGTTTGGTTGGTAAGCCATAAGAGCACA
Organism: Terriglobia bacterium; assembly: GCA_050745645.1. Lineage (GTDB taxonomy): Bacteria > Acidobacteriota > Terriglobia > UBA7540 > UBA7540 > RH2-MAG17b. The sequence goes on from JBOGJZ010000448.1 coordinate 3,583, forward strand.
ACCGCAGTGAGAAGGCAGAACGGAATAAACGCCAGGACAATCAACGAACTGCGCCATTCGCGCAGGAAAAGGAATACCATCAGGCCTGTCAGGAGTGCCCCCAGCAGGCCTTCCCTGATCAGCGAGACGAGGGAGCTAGTCACGGCGCCGGATTGGTCAAATTGGAAACTGACCTGCACGTCAGTGGGAAGCGCGTTCTCGAAGCGGCCCATGCTGGCCTTGACTTCATTCACAACGGCCAAGGTTGAAGCGTCCGCCCGCTTGGTGACCGGGAGATAAACGGTTCTGTGGCCATTCACCAGCGCGTAGCCCAATGTGATGTCGCTGCCGTCCTCAACCCACCCTACGTCGTGCATGAAGACAGTAGGCCCGGCCCCGGTTCGAACCGGCAAATCGGCAAGACGCTGAATGTCCGTAACCACCGAATTCATAGGCGTAATGCGGTCCAGGTTTCCCGTGCGAACGTCGCCGGCTGGGGCGATCACGTTTCCGGCAAGGAGCGCCTTCACCACTTCGGACGTAGACATCCGGTAGCTACTTAGCTTGTCTCGATCGACGTGGATGACAATTGTGCGCGAGCTTCCGCCGAACGTTGCCGGCGAGGAGACGCCGGGAAGGGTTGTGAAGAGCGGGCGCACGCGATTGAGCGCAAGATCCTGAAGCTGGTCCACGCCGCGTGTAGCGCTCGAAAAGACGAGATAGCCCACCGGCACGCTGCCCGCGTCAAAGCGGAGAACGAACGGGGGCACCGTGCCGGCAGGCATGTAGGCTTGAGCGCGGCTGATGTAAGAGGTGGTCTGAGCAAGCGCCTGATTCATGTCAACGCCGGGCAGGAATGAGAGTTTCAGCAGGGAGAAGTTTTCAATGGACCTCGATTCCACGCTCTCGAGCCCGGCAATATAAAGAAAGTTGTACTCGTAGTAGTAGGTTAAGTAACCTTCCATCTGCGCCGGGCTCATGCCGCCGTACGGCTGAGCGACGTAAATGACAGGCAAGTTAAGGTTAGGGAAGATGTCGATTGGCATGCGCGTGAGCGCCAGGATAGAACACATGGCAATGCCTAGCACCAGGACAATCACCGTGATCGGCCGCCGCAAGGCGGTATGAACTAACCACATAACTTATGGAGCTCCCGCAGCCATGCTGCTCGCCAGATTGAGAAACGGATCGAGGTTGCCTTCCGAGGACGCCAAATCCGCCAGCGCCCGCCAGATGCTGAGTCTGGCAAGCGAGTCGTCAATTTCCGCTTGCACCAGCAGGCGCTGAGCCTCAGCCACATCCACGATGGTTCCGACACCGGCCCGGAACCGCGCCAAAGCCTGGATTTCGCTGTCGCGCGAAGCCTGTAATTCGACCGGCGTATTTTGCGCCACGCGCCGGGCGCCATCCAGCACCGCCTTGCTCTGCGCCACCTGGCCGGTTATCGCCTGCACCGTTAAGTCGTAAAGCGCTTCTTCGCGGCGTCGGTTGAAAACCTCGATTTTCTTTCGCTGGCGAATCGAGAAAAAATCCGTTAGTGAAAGCTGCACGTTGAGCCCTGCCTCCCAGTTGTAAGCGCTCGCGTTCAACCCATCAATGCCAGGAGAGGACAGGCCTTTTGAGTTTTCTCCGCTGCCGCGCGCCGAGCTCAATCCGATCAAAGTGAAGTGAGGGTAGAAGGCATGGTTCAGCACGCTGATCCGCGACTGGACTTCCTGAATTGCCCTCTGCTCCACGACAGCTGCCGGATGGGCTGTCACCGGAGTCTGGGCCCAGATGCTCTCTGGAGGAACCTCAAGAAACGGTCCGGTATTGATTTCTACCGGCGTTCCGGCAATGCCCAAGACCTGCGACAGCGCGGCGCGGGCAACTTCGAGCGATTCCTGAGAAAGGATGAGCTGTGTTCGGGCCGCTGCCAACTCAGCGTCGGCGCGGGAAGCGTCAGCGCCTGGGCGGAGGCGCGCGTCTACCAGCGCATGGACCGAACGGGCAAACACGGCGCGGCGATCTACATCAGCCTGGGTAGCCTTGACCCGCTGCTCATCCGCCAGAACGGCAAGCGAAGCGTCCGCGACCGCGGTTGCTACGCCCAACTGTGTCAGCGTCACCTGTTCCGCCGTTCGGTTCTCAGTGGCGTGTGCTGCGCGCAATTGCGCGCGACGATATCCGAACGTGAACGGCTCCCAGGAAAACAGAGCCCCCATGCCGCTCACCCAGTAAGCGCGGTCGGAGAAGGGCAAAACAGTTCCTTGCGTGCCGGTCAAAATCGTTGGAAATTGGGGCAAAAGAACGCCCAGGACGCTGTTGCGCGTGCCACGGTCGCCCTGCCAGACGCCATTCACATTGGGCAGGTAGTTAGTCTTCGCTAAACCGACCCCAGACCGAGCGGCGTTGTAACTTTCAAGTGAGGCTCGGACCGCAGGGTAGTGAGTGAGCGCGTAGCGGACCGCCTGTGGCACGGTCATGGCAAGGGTTGACGGGTTTTGCGTCGCCTGCGGAACTTGGGCGGTGGGGGCAGCAGGCGCCTGCATCTGCGCCACCACGCTGACCGGGATAAGCGCGAATGAAATGAGCGCCAGGAGTACTGCTTGAAAGTATTGCCGTTTGTCACTGAGCAAAGATTCTTTAGCACCTCAATTTTCCGTAGTCTCGGCCTCAGCCATTCCCGCACGGCGCCTGCCCTAGCGTAGGCGGGGGCGGAAATCCATCAGCAATTGAGTCATCGCCATTATGACGTTGCTCCTTGTGCTCTCGGCGTAAAATCGGGGTAAAAGGTTTTTAACACCGGCTTAACCGGATTTGGAGCGCAGATTTGTGCTGCCAGGTGGCGAGATAAACCCGCCGTTACACCCGGTGACAAGGGCCGGCTGAACTAATTCATCGCTCCAGGCCCAAGAAAAGCTGCCTCATTCGTCTCGTCTTTCTCGTCTGTCTCATGCAAAACTGAGACGCTGGATAAACGGTGTAAAACGCTGATGGCTGGGATGCGCTCGAAAGCGGAAATTCTTCTCGGTGTGGTCACGCTAATCTGGGGCGCGACGTTTGTCATCGTCAAAGAGGCACTGAAGTATGCGTCGCCGCTGGTTTTCATTGCGGGACGGTTCACCCTAGGCGGCATTCTGCTTTGGTTCGCCGTAGGCGAGCGAAGATTGAAGCGCGCCTCTCTCGGACCCGCCTTAGCCCTGGGATCGCTTCTCTTCGTGGCCTACTTTTTCCAGACCTGGGGGCAGGAGTACACCACTCCATCCAAGTGCGCGTTTATCACAGCATTTAGCGTAGTCCTGGTGCCGCTGATCGTGGCCCTGATGGGCGCTCCGCTGCGCCGGGCCAATGCCTTTGGCGCTTTGCTTGCCATGGCTGGAATCTTCTTCCTCACCGCCCCCACCGGGGACCGGACTGTGAACCGTGGAGACCTTCTGACACTGGCCGGAGCAGCGGCGTTCGCCGTATATATCGTCTTGCTCGAAGTGCTCAACCGGCGCCACTCATTCGCGCAACTGGCTCCGCCGCAAGTTCTGACGGTGGGCGTGCTTGCCTGTATCTTTTTGCCGTTCGATCCTGCCAGGAGGTTTCACTGGACGTCGGACCTCGGGTGGGCTTTTGTGGTTACCGCGGTGTTTGCCACTGCGTTTGCCTATGGCCTACAAACATGGGCTCAGAAATATGTTCCCGCCAGCCATACCGCGCTCATTTTCACGCTCGAACCTGTGTTCGCGGCGTTGACTTCGTATGCGGTCCTTGGAGAGCGGCTGGGCGGAAAAATAATGATTGGCGCGGTGCTGGTGCTGGCTGGCATGGTAATTTCTGAATTGTGGGGCAATCCCGTGCGGCCTGTAAGCTAAGGTTCGCGTATTATCCGCACGCGGGTTTGCGTTCACTAGCAACAGAAAAGGCTTGTAGGATCCGGCGTCTGCGGGGAGGTGGGTTGTTTGGGTAGATAGCCGGATTGACGCCGCCGTTTGGCGAGGTTGACGCGCCGCTACATCCGGTAAATTAACCCACTACCGCTGATTTTTCCGTCCGGCGAGCAAGGTGCTATAATGGCCCAAGCATTCACTACCCTTGGTCAGGCAGGACGGGAGCAGGGTCCTGGGCTATGAAGACACAACTCAATATACGGCGGTACTGGGCAGCCCTCGTCATTGCTGCAACGCTGGGCATCGGTATTTTAATCGGATCCCTGGCGTCGCACAATGTTCGCGCAGCCCGGCCGGCTCAGGTAGCGCCCGGCGCCCAGCCGCTGCCCATGTACTCGCCGGTCCGGCTTTCGCAATCCTTTGCCGCGGTTGCGGCCAAAGTGAGTCCAGCCGTGGTCAACATCAATACCGAATCGATGGTGCGCTTTGCAGACAAGGGCCCGGACGCCGGGCCATACAGCCAATTTTTCAATCATTTTTTCCACTTCGGCCCGGATGGATTCCCCCACGATATGCGGCAGCAAAGTCTGGGCTCGGGGGTGATTCTCGATTCGCACGGATACGTGCTTACTAACTATCACGTTGTAATGCAGGATGATGGAAAGCCGGTCGATTCGATCCGCGTCTTTTTGCACGACCAGGATGAAGGCGGCCGTGGCTATGCGGGGAGGATCATCGGCAAAGACAAGTGGACGGACCTGGCAGTAGTCAAAATCGACGCGAGAAAACCCCTTCCAACGGCTCAACTTGGAGATTCAAACGCGATGAGCGTTGGGGATTGGGTGCTGGCGATTGGCAGCCCGTTTGGCTTGAGCGCTACAGTGACAGCGGGGATTATTAGCGCCAAAGGACGCCAGATCGAAGGCGGCAGCGAGGGGGAATTCAAGCACTTCCTCCAAACCGACGCCGCGATCAATCCGGGTAACAGCGGCGGTCCCTTAGTCAATCTGGCTGGCCAGGTGATTGGGATTAACACCGCAATCGCCACCACGCGAGGCTCTTATGACGGAGTGGGTTTTGCAATCCCGTCCAGGGTGGTGCGGCGCATCTACAATTCGATCATTACGACGGGCACAGTTCGCCGGGGAGCTATTGGAGTGAGCTTCGTCAGCCATGAGAACGCCGCGTTGCTTCGCAGCTTCGGTGCAGACTACGGCGTCGTGGTGCAAAGCGTCGAGCCGGGCGGCCCCGCAGACCGGGCTGGCGTCGAGCAGGGTGACGTGATCACGGCGATCAACTCCAAACCCGTCCGTAATGGCGATGAACTGCTTGCAATGGTCTCGAACTCTGATCCCGGATCAAACCTCCGGGTTGCGATCCTCCGCGATCGGAAGTCTGCAACTCGCCGGATCGTGGTGGGCGACTGGAACAAGGTCGTCGGCGAAGCAGAGGGCATGGCGCCCGGAGGCGATGCCTCAAGCAGCCCCGCGACTCCTGCCAAAGGCTCATTGGGCGTCAGCGTGAAAGATCTCGACCCAGATGAAGCCAAAGACCTTTCCAACCAATTGCACCTGCCGCAACCAGCCGGCGTGATGGTAACTGAGGTGACTCCCGGCAGTTTTGCTGATAATGTTGGGCTTGAGCGATTCGATGTCATTCTGAGCGTCAACCACACGAACGTGCGATCCAGTGACGGCTTTAACCGTGTGCAGGCTGACTTGAAGTCAGGCCAGGACGTTCTTCTTTTGATCGCCAGGCGTGCCGGATCAAAGTACTCAACTTTGTTCCTGGCGGATCAGATTCCCTAAGAAAGCTTGAGCAGGAGGTATAGAGCATTGATGTGGAGGCATACCCTACTTCGCGCCGCAGTCGTAACCGCCATCCTGGTTTGCTGCGCTTTCCCGGTCTGTGCTACAACCCATGCGCGCCGGAAGGTCAGCACGAGCCGAAGTTCACTTCATCACCGCCGCGTCACCGTAGGGCGGCGCTCTGTCGCGCGAGCCAGAAAGTATAGAGGCTGGCGCTTTCATCACAGGAGCCGGATTGCGCGAAGCCGGCGAGGGGCCGCCACTCGCATTGCTCCCCAACGCACCGAGCAGATACAGCAAGCGCTGTTTCAAGCAGGCGATCTTCACGAGCAGCCCACAGGAAACTGGGATGTACAAACGCGTGAGGCTATGAAGCATTACCAGCAGTCGCACGGCTTCACCGCAACCGGCTTGCCGGATGCAAAGTCCCTCATGAAGATGGGACTGGGCCCGCACCCGCTGCCTCCAGACGCTCACCCATTGGCGCAGGCCCAACCCAGCGCGGCGCCGCCCGTTGACGGCGCGCGTCCCGGCGGTTCTGACAACTTGCCGGACGACTGACAGCGCCCTCGAAGTGCTGTGGCGCTGCTCTACATCATGCTGACCGGGTCCACATCAATCACAAGCGAGCGCAGTGGGATCCGGCTTCGTTCGCAATCGTCCACCATGCGGCGGAGGAGTTGATTGAGGTGTGGGCGCGATCTGGACTTCAGCAAAATCTGAACACGGTAGCGGCGCTCGATCCGGGCGAGAGGCGCCGGGTTCGGTCCTAGAATTTTTACCTGCTGTGGATCGGCCGCAGCAGCTAGAAATCGCCCTGCATGGCTCGCGATTTGCGCCGCACGGTCAAGCCGCTCGTCCTGGGCGATGACTTTCGCAAGGGCCACCTTGGGAGGGTAATGCATCAGGCTGCGAAATCCGATCTCCTTACTGAAAAAACCCGGATAGTTCTGGTCCGCAGCGAGCCGGATCGCATAGTGCTCAGGATAAAAAGTCTGTACCATAACCCGGCCAGGCGACTCGCCCCGGCCGGCGCGCCCCGCCGCCTGCGTAAGAATCTGGAAGGTGCGCTCGGCAGACCGGAAATCCGGCAGCCGCAAACCCATATCTGCCGAAATCACTCCCACCAGAGTTACCCCGGGAAAGTCGTGACCTTTGGCGATCATCTGGGTTCCGGCCAGAATCTGGATGCGCCCTTCTCTGAAGTCTGTCAGCACGCGCAAGTAGTGGCCCGGGCGGCCGGCTACATCCCGGTCCAGGCGCTCGACGCGCGCCCCCGGAAAAAGCTCCGTTAGTTTATCCTCGATCTTCTCCGTCCCCTCCCCGACGTATTGGAGGTACTCGCTGCCGCAGACCGGGCAGTGTTCTGGCAGAGCGGCCGTATAGCCGCAATAGTGACAGATCAGCCGCTGCTCCCGCCGATGGTAGGTGAGCGTAATGGAGCAGTTCAGGCAGCGCACTGCTTCGCCGCACGCCCGGCATAACACAAACCACGCATAGCCGCGATGGTTCAACAGGATCATCACCTGGCCGCCGCTCGCAAGCTGCGACTCGATCTCCTGATGCAACCGCCGTGAGATCAGGGCCTGCGTGTGCGTCTCGCGGAATTCCCGGCGCATATCGATGATCTCAACCGCGGCGAGCGGTCTTCCTGCGACGCGGCGGTCCAGCGTCAGCAGCCTGTACTTGCCCTGCTGCGCGTTGGAATATGATTCGAGTGAAGGCGTCGCCGACCCCAGCACCACGGCTGCGTGCGAGAGGCGGGCGCGAACCGTCGCGACATCCCGGCCGTGATAGCGGGGCGTTTCCTGCTGCTTATAGCTATCGTCGTGCTCCTCATCAACGACCACCAGACCGAGGTTCGCCAGCGGCGAAAACACGGCTGAACGGGTTCCGAGCACCGCTTTCGCTTCACCCCGCCACACGCGCCACCACGCCTGTTGCCTCTCCGCATTTCTCAGGCCGCTGTGAAGAACCGCAACTTGCTCGCCGAACCGCCGGACGAATTCGGACTGCAAAAGGGGGGTTAATGAAATTTCCGGAACCAGCAGCAAGGCGGAGCGGCCGCGGCGCAGAGTCTGGGCAATTAGGCGCATGTAGATCTCCGTTTTGCCGCTGCCGGTGACCCCGTGCAGTAGGAAGACGCCAAACTGTCCCGCGCCCACACTGGCCGAAAGCGACTCCAGGGCGGAAGATTGGCCGGCGGTCAGGTCAAAGCATGGTGCTCCATTCAGGAACTGCGGAAATTCCAGCTCTGACGTCAGTTCGGGTGCTTCCTCCGCAGCGCGCTTCCCGGCGCGCGAGGCTGTTCTCGCGTCCTGTAACGTCACGAGACCTTCCCGTTGGAGACGATCTAACGACGCGCGCGTAGCCCGGCTATTCTTCAGCAGCTCGCGATGGTCGAAAACAGCCTCTTGCTCCCTCAATGCCTCCAGGATGCGGCGGGCTGCCGGGGAGAGTTTGCGCCCGCCGCCGAGTTCGCTCAAGCTGCCGGAGGCAAGACTTACGGCCATCGTCTTGCGGCGGTCACGTTCCACGCGCTCTTCTGTAATCCACCGCTTCTTCATGGCCTCAGAAAAGCGCACGCCTGGGAATTTTCTGCGCACCGTCTCAGAGGATACGCCGGGGTGGTCGCGAACGTAGGCCAGCAATTTTGTCTCATCGCTTCCGGTAATTTCAGAAAGGAGGCTTTCGTTCAAGCGGGCCAACTGCTCGCGGCCCGCTTCTGTGAGCTGTACGGCGCGGGAAACTCGGGTCTCGGGTTCGAGAGGCAGCATCGCGCGAAACACCTCGCCCGCCGGAGCGACATAGTAGTCCGCAATCCAGAGGCCGAGCGTCAGAAGCTCCGGCGAGAGGATCGGCTCTGCGTCCAGCACGCGGATAATCTCACGAGCCTCGAGGCCGGGCGCGATGCCGGTCCGTGGCTCGAGGGTCATGCCGATTGCCTTGCGCCTGCCAAGCGGTACTAGGACGCGCTGTCCCGGCCTGATATCGAGCGAAGGCGGCGCGCGATACGTGAGCGGGTCACGCACCGCAGCCATCACCGCCACCTGGACAAAGGATTCCAGCGGCTCGGAGCTTCTTCGTTTTCGGGTCATGGACTGTTCAGGCGTACGGCTTATTAGGGACTGGGCGCTCAGCTCTGTAAAACACACAAAACCCGCTCAACCTGCCTTCGTAGGCTCATCGCTAAGCAGTTCCCAACCTCAGGGTGATGCCGGTCGAGGTTAGGGAATAGGAAGGCTGGTTAATAGCGGCTGCTTCCGCTGCGGTCATAATAACGACTCACATTGCGATCAATTGCCGCGCGACAAATAGTTAGTGGTGTCTTCCAGCTTCGCGGCCTTAAACGCGTTTCTCCGGTTCGTACACTGCTGGCATGCTCCGCAGTGTTGCGCCCCGTCTTCAAAGCAACTCCATGTGTGGTGAAACGGAACAGCCATTTGGGAGCCTAATTCCAAGACCGCGGATTTGCCTTTTTCAAGAAATGGCGTCTCAATCTGAAACCCTTCGAGACCCCTATAGAGACCGATGTTCCGCTCGGTGTTTTTCACCACTTCTGGTATACCCGGGTTTTTCCTCACATCCTCATCAATAATTCCAACGAGAACGCGATCTGCAACCCGATGCGCATACTCCGCCCCCATGATAAGCATTAAAGGCTCAGTATTGTTACAGTTCAGCCTGCCTCCAAGACCGACCTGGCCAGCAAAGGTTGGTAAAATCACCTTGTGTAGCGGCATTCTTAATTCTGCGGCGATGCGATCGGCGGCACGCTCCTCTTGTGCTGCTACAAACTGGCCCAGGTTCAGGAATAACCCTTGTATTTGATATTTCTCCCTCGCCCAATAAGCTAAGGTGGCAGAGTCTGGACCACCTGATAAAAGAATGACGGCTCTCTGCAAATGTTCTTTCACCATAGTATCCTCTCTGGAATTTCCGGATTCCGCCGAACGATTGGCGCTTCGGCGGTCAGTAAAACCTCGGAACCGGTACTGGGATACGGCCTCCTGGCCGGAGGAAAAGGTCTTCTCTTCGTTCTTGCGCGGCCCTGGCGCGATCCGTCATGCAAGACTGGCGCGGGCGCGGGCCGAAATAAGGTGCGTGTAAAGGGCGCCCAGTTTTTTGAGCATCTGAATCGCGAGGGGAAAATTCCGCTTGTTAATGTGTTCGATGTTCAGCCCGATGGGCGGAGGATCGGGCGGGAGATTATCGAAAACATCCATCAGAATCCGTTGGCAGAGGTCAAGTGAACGTTCAAAATAGTTGCCGCCGGCCGCAGACGAGTTTCCAGACTCGTGCAACAAGTACCGGTCAAGGTCCGCGGGGATATCAGCGCCAAGCCAACGCAGAAATTCAAGATCGCGGGGATGACTGACCGGCGCGAAGCTGAGGAAAATGCGCGCTTCAAGTCCATTCAGGCGCTGCAAAAGCCAAACAATGTCATTCGGGTCAAACAGAACCTGTGTGGTGAAAAACGAGAGACCCGCTGCGGCTTTGCGCCGCACCCGCTCGGCTTCATGGACGCGGCTCGGAATGCTGATGCCGCCGAGCGTTGCCTTAATCCCGGCCCCAGACACTTGTGCAGCCGCCTCGATGACAGTCGGTCCCGGATACTGTATTTGGCTGCTTTCGCCACCCACCATGACGACACAATGAATGTCATCTTCCTCTTCGATCTGGCGAAACCATGGAACCGGATCAGGCTCATAAACCACGCAGCGGTTCAGCATGACCTCTATCCCAAGCTGGCGGCGAATCCGCACGCCGAGCGCCCGTGGCTCGATTCGCCGCACGAACTGCGCCGCGCGGGGCTCGCCTCGCTTTTCATCATGAATTTCAGGCAGGTTAATGGCGTCTGCCAACCCGGTTGCCTTGGCCGCGTCGGCAACCGCCATCTCCAGGGCGCCGGCCTTGTCCGCAGGAGGCGGCGCCATTTCAAATAAAGTCACTGGCTGGGCGGGGTCCAGAAGCCTTTGCTTGAAGCTCATTCTATCCATAACACGATGGTGAGAAAATCCTCTTGATTCAGCATAATAACCGGTTTCTTCCACCTGTTAAAAAGCGGGTGGCCAGCCTCCAGCTTAAATTGATTCCCACAGCGCCGCAAGGCAGGCCGCCCGAGTATTGAGCCGGTTCAGCTCAGGAACCTCGATTGCCGATTGCTCTCTGAAACCGGAATTATGAATTTGCAATTGGGATGGCTTGCAGATCGTCATCCCCGGTCCGGCCCGACATTTACATTGACAATGCAGCGCCTTTTATTCAAATTTATTAGTCTACTCCGTCTCATGGAACCCGCTTTGCGCGTTCGACGGGACACGGTTTGGAGGCGAAAGGAATCAGTGATGGAAACTAGAAAAAGGATATTTGGGTTATGCCTATTGCTGGGCATCGCCGTCCTAGCTGCTGCCTGCCACAAGAGGATAGCGGCTCCGGGCACTCCAGCGGCTCCTTCTGCGGAGGCGGCTCCGGCAGCTCCAGGTCCACCCGCTTGCACGTTGACCGCCGAGCCTGCCACAGTAACCATCGGGCAGTCTGCCACGCTAACCTGGACTTCGCAGGACGCCTCCGGCCTGACCCTGCAGCCAAAGCTCGGGACGGAGGAGGCCGAAGGTTCAACGTCAGTCTCTCCCGTTGAGTCGACCACCTATACCCTGAGTCTCACGGGGCCGGGCGGCAACGGCGAATGCAACGCGCGCGTCACGGTAACTCCGGGAACTCCGCCGGCGCCATCCGTTGAAGAATCCAACTTGCCTCCCGGCGCTTCGGTTGCCGCAAGCTCCAAGATGCAGGACGCATTTTTCGACTTCAACAAATCCGATCTGCGGCCGGAAGCGCAGAACGCGCTCACCCAGGACGCCAACTTTTTGAAGTCTCACTCTGACCTCAAGGTGCGAATTTCCGGCCACTGTGACGCACGCGGCAGCGAAGAATACAATCTAGGGCTGGGCCAACGGCGCGCGGACTCTGCCAAGAACTTCATGGTAAACCTCGGCGTTCCCGCTGAAGATATTTCCACCGTGTCTTACGGCAAGGACCGTCCCTTCTGCACCGAGCAAACCGAAGCCTGCTACCAACAAAACCGCCGCGCTCACGTCGAGGTCGTGACTCCGTGAGGCGTCGCACTTGCTGAACATCATCACGATGGACCAACCGCAGAGTTTCCAAAACGGGAATCTCTGCTACCTTGGTCCCCAGCTCATCTGACGGCGGCAAGGATAAATTCTGCGCAGATAATCCCTTTTCGAAGCACATCACATAAGTTACCCGTGTCCATAACGGGTTACATTCTAATTTGGCGCGACGATACCTCACCGGTTGCATTTTACGTGGCGCGATACGCGCTTGCCATCCCCCCAGTTTCGGGGTTTTCATAAGCCGCATTCGTCACCTCGCCCGGCCGGAGGGGCGGATTGGGTCAGCAGCCACGCCGCATAGAACTCGGCGAGGCTCAATCGCCAGGGCGGTCAGACGGCATCGCCGGCGACGCCCGAAGACAAACTCCAGCGCGCCCCCTCTCGCGTTGCCTTCAATCCGAATCGGGAATCGCGGATTATCTTTATAACTGCCTTCTCTTCTATCAGATCGTGGGTTCGCTCTTCCGCTCCCGGCCGCCTTCCACCCGTAGCGTACACCCGGCTCGCCGGGATGAGCTCCCGGGATCGGCATAAGGCGTCGATTGCGATCAGGGGTGTCCATAGCAGCTTCAGCATAGCAGGCCGAAAAGTACAGAAGGAGACCCATGAGACGCCTGAGACAGTTTTTTCCCGCTTCGGTACAGACCGGAAACTGGGGGGACGGCAAGCGATACGCCGCCTTGACGCAGTGTGGGAGCTCACGGTATCTTAGGAGTTAGTCTGCGAGGCATAATTCTCAACTGAAAGGTGTAGCGCACTTTGAAGCGAACATT
>JBOGJZ010000449.1:0-3586 GCA_050745645.1 Terriglobia bacterium
GGTGATCTCCTGAAAAGCCATCATGAAGTCGTTGGCGGCTTTCAGTGATCCATCGGTGTACTCGGCTCCGAGGACGGCGCGGCGGACGGCCAGACCGCGCTCGAATAAGCTTTGGGATGAGTTAGCAATTTCGTTTGGCATGGAAAACTCCTAAAACATTTGGATGGGTCTGTAACAGACCCTCGATAGTTTGCCTTAAAAATCAAGCGGTGTGAAGGCGGATTCCGTTTCTCTCATGGGAGCCTCCGTCTCGCAGTGTTAGCGATGATACAATGGCTGTGACGGCAATCCGCCCCGCGGAAATGCCCAGCACTATAAAGAATGTCTGCGCTTTCGGGATAAAATCCGGGCCTGGCGCTGCCACTATAGTTACATCAGGAGTGCGGCTAGTTCGAAAAATCCAAGGCCTCGTTTAGTTAGAAACTCGTCGCCAGGGCGATATTGTCCTTTCACGCTACAGGAGAAACCTTCCCCTCATGGAAAGCAATGGCGCCGAATGTGCTACACAAGGTTGCCGGGACGCGAAAAGCATGGTCCATGTAGCCGCTTGGCAGCGAACCAGCGACGCAGGCGGTGTGCCATGGGCGGGATTGCTACTCATGCTGTCCAAATTAGGCGGCCAGCCTCAATGTGTTAACAAGCGCGCAAAAAGCTCTCTTCAGCCCGCTGATCGCTAAACCCGCTTCAACCAGAGATTCGACCACCCATGGTGAGTTCGGACAAAAAAAAGCAGAGCTTTAAAGTGCTAGCCGCGAAAAATGCGGCCGGCAAGTGGACGTCCATCCTCATCATGACGGTGGTCGGGATCTTTCTCACCCCGTTTGTGCTTCATCGGATTGGCGATGCCGCCAACGGAATCTATTTCCTGATCATTTCGCTCACGGGCTACTACGGCCTCCTCGAACTCGGCATCCGGTCATCGATTATTAAATACGTAGCGGAAGCCGACGCGACGCAGGATGATGAGCACCTCAGCCGGGTCGTTAACACCACTCTCGTAACCTACGCCGCTATTGCCATTGTTATCCTGATCATGACCGCTGTCGGCGCGCTTTACGTCAGCGTGCTGTTCCACATTTCTCCATCTTTTTTTAAGACTGCCCAATGGCTCTTCGTCATTGCAGGAACCGGTCTGGCGCTGAGTCTCCCGCTGGGGGTTTTTAGCGGTGTTCTAGAAGGTATGCAGAAGTTCTACTACGCGACGCCCATTGAAATCACGGGCACTCTACTGCGCGCTGGATTAGTGGTTTTCTACCTTGAACGAGGCTACGGGGTGATCGCGGTGGTCTTGATCACCGTCGCGATCAATGCCGTCGGTTACAATGTGGGCTGTTTTTTCGTGGCCACACGTGTCACGCGGATTCGCTGGGGTTTGGCATACGTCACTAGGGAAACCTTCGGTGAGATCATTCGATACGGGTTGAGCACTTCTTCGGTAACTCTTTCAAGCATCCTCCGGGGCGGCTGGCAAAATGTCCTTATTGGCATCTTTCTTTCCCCCTCGGCAATTACCTTCTTCTCGATAGCCAGCAAGCTGGCCGGCTACCTGAGCCGCCTCGTGCAGAATCTCGCGACCACTTTCATGCCGCTCGCCAGCTACATGGACGCTGCTGGCGAAACCGGCAAGCTGCGCCGGCTCTTTATCGAAGGGAATCGAGTCTGCGCATTTATCAGCTTACCATTCTCCGCCCTGATGATTATTTTCGGGAAGCCGATTATTGCATTTTGGGTGGGACCGGAGTATGTTGCGCACAGCTACGTAGTGCTCGTCATCACTGTCATACCGGCGGCGCTGTGGTTTTCGCAGGCGACATCCACCCGGATCTTATATGGCATGAGCCAGCAGCAATGGCTGGCCAAGGTATTCTTGGTTCAAGGAGCCGCGGGGCTTGCCCTGGCCGTGCTGCTGATCCATTCCTTCGGAATTGCAGGGGTCGCAATGGGAACCGCAGTTCCGTCTGCCATCCTAAGCCTGTTCGTTCTCGCGCCGCATCTGTGCCGGGTCCTGAAGGCGCCGCTGATGAGCAGTCTGTCAGAAACGTACATTCCGCCTCTTGCGCTATCTGTGCCGCTGGTCGCCCTTTCTATTGTCCTCCAGCGCTTCTGGCCAGCCCGGTCGCTAATAGCGCTGCTTCTGGAACTTGGCTGTAGCGGGCTGGTTTACGGAATTGGCCTGCTGTGGCTGTTTGTGACTAAGGAACCGATAGGCATCCAGATGTGGGGGCGCGTGATGCAGTCGCTTCCAAAACCGTTCACCCGCTAGTCACGCTTGAAGCAGAATCTCAGTTATCACGTAGTCTACGGATATTCCTGCGCCGGGCCTCATGGAATTGCCGGAAAATCGCCTCCGGTCCCAGTTTCAGGTCGAGCACCACGTCCCCTTCCATTCCGCGCCGGCAGAAACCATACCGCTCCAGCGCCTCAAGAGGGCTGTGACTCCACATATGCACCGTGATCATTTTTTCTGGCTCAGCCTCCGCAAGCAGGCTCTGAGCGAGAGCGTCCGCAGCGCCGTCGAAGCCTGCATTCCGGGCAAGGCAAACCGAGGACGGGACATCAAGCCACTCAGCATTTATCCGCCTTCGTGGGCGCCCGTTAACACGCCTGCTACTTTGTCGTTCTGAAGCGTAAGGATCGCAAAAGGCCGCTTGCCGCGCCAATTTGGTTCCAAGAAGAATTCCGAGGCGTCATAATGCGCCGGGCATTCCGCGCGCTTCAATCTCCTTCGGCGGGAATTCATGTACAATCAGAAACTTGGACTGGTTGCTCATGCGCTTTTTCTCTGCCTGCCGGGTCTTAGCCGCAGACAGTCAAAATCTCAGTATCGCATTGCCAGCAGCGAGTCACAATCAACATCGAACATCCAGGACGGAAGAGGCTGGCTTGAGTTACCTTTACGCTATCGGCGGACGACAAAGGAAAAACTTCGAAAACATCGAAGCTGAGTGGTTCCTCTTCGATAGAGCGCTGGTGGCGCGTGTGGACACGGAGCCAGGGAAGGGTGAAGTGTGCCTCGACTATGAGACGCCGCTCGACGCTCGCGCCAGTGAGAAGAGCTCGGTCATGTTCAAGACCGCTACGCTGAAGGAGAACAAGCTTTATCTGTGTACTTCCACCGAAGTGATGATCTATGAGGTTCCCTCGTTCAAGCGGTTGGCCTACATATCCCTTCCTTGCTTTAACGACCTTCACCACGTCTGTGTTGCTCCCAACGGCAACTTAATGATCGCAGCCACCGGCATGGATATGGTCCTTGAGATCACGCCGGAGGGACAAGTCGTGCGCGAATGGAGCGCGTTGGGCGGCGATCCCTGGGAGCGATTCTCGCGCCAAACTGATTACCGCAAGGTAGCGAGCAACAAGCCGTACCGGGCTCATCCTAATTATGTATTCTGGATCGGAAAGGAACTGTGGGTCGGGCGGAGCGACTTAAAGGACGCGATTTCGCTGGACAATCCAGGCCGGCGCATCAATATAGAGATCAATTGCGTTCACGACGGCATCCCGTTCAATGGCCGCATTTACTTCACAACTATTGACGGCCATTTAGTAGCGGTCGATCCAGAAAGCCTGCAAATTGACTCCG
>JBOGJZ010000450.1:0-4336 GCA_050745645.1 Terriglobia bacterium
GTTGAAAAACTCACTCAGCCTGTCATCCTGAGGAGCCGAAGGCGACGAAGGATCTCGCAAGTCCTTCAAAATAGCAAAAGCAGATTCTTCGCTCCGCTCAGAATGACAGGGGCGGAACGTTTTTCAACAAACTGTTAGACCCTGCGGCTGTTTGCTATTCAAACGGCCGGCCTGGACATGCCGCAGAGCCTGCCCTGAGCATAGCGAAGGGGCCACAGAACGGGCCCTGCGCTACAACTCCCTCGCCCCCAACCCTCTTCCGCGCGCGGGAGAGGATGGCGCCGGATTGTAGGTGGAATTTCCTGCCGCAACCGGCCGTTGTAATCATTAAGTCTCCTTGAACGTTTCAGCGCGTTTCAGTTGTCGCCTGGATTGAGGGCAAGCTCTCGTTCCCGGCGGCGTCCACGGCTGTCACCCAGTAAACGTATCTCAAGCCGGACCTGACCGTCCGGTCCTCAAAGACAGGAATGCGGAGCAGCGTCTTGTTCAGCCGCGTGACCCGGCCCTGAGGCCCTTCTCTGTACACATAGTACCCTTCGACTTTCGGCGCCGGTCCCGGTTTCCAAATCAACTCAACGGCTGTGGTACTGTAGACGGCTTCTAATCCAGCCGGCGGAGGCGGAGGAAATATTTCGCGGGGTGTAACGGCTGCGGTCTTTGAATCGGCTGTCTCAGCAGTGGTCCCATCCTGCCTGAAGACTGCTCGTACCCTGTAGAAGTACGTATGATGAAATTCAAACTTGCTGTCACAATAAAAAGGTCCGGTTGTGGCGGTCCACGCCTCAGCCAGGGCAGTCCGCCCATCCTCGCTGCGATAGACCCGGTATCCCGTCAGCGCCGGCAGAGGCTGCTCGCTCAGGCCGCGCGCAGGCTGCGACCACTGTAGTTCCAGGCACTTCTGTTTCTGCGCCACGCGCACGTTTTCGACCGGCGGCGAGACATTCAAAAGCCGCATCCGCGCCAGATTCGAGAGATCGCTTTTGCGCGCCCGGCCCCTGAAGCCTCTCGTGAGCGTGATCACCGCAAACGAAAATACAGCGCCGATTGATGCGTTGAATTGCTGCGGCGAGAGCTTGTCATCATAGACGATCTTCCTCCCGCGCTCGAAGCGAGCCATCTCATCCGATTTGATCTCCATCCAAGCTTGGCCCGTGCCGGAAGGTCCTGACGCAGGATGTCCTGGAGCGGCAATCTGCCGGTATATTTCAACTTCAATCGGCTTGGTCAGGCGCCGTCCATCCGTGGCGAGTTGCGGAGCATCAAAACTGAGGCGCAACACTTTGCCGGCCTGAGCCACGGCGAGGTCATTTACGCGCGCCGGGCGCTGAACGCGTGGCGGTTTAGGCGGACCTTCCGCCCCGCACGAGGCCAGCAAGCAAACGCATGCAAGCAGAAAGGTCAGCACGAATCGGCGCGCCGGCATGAGAAATCACAACTCGAGTTGGCAGGCGTCACAATCAAGGCAGGAGCGTCAGCCGAGCCGAAGATCCGGCTCAGCGAGGCTTCTTGCTCATAACAGTTTGTTGAAAAACCTGCCCACGGTGTCATTCTGAGGCAGCCGAAGGCAACGAAGAATCTCGTAAGCCGTTGCAACGACGTAGAAAGGAATCGACGAAATGAGTGGTCGATTGTCGTGTCAATGCGCGGGCCGCATGATCCTCAGCAGCGGACGCCCCTCAATGTTCTCCAACGGAAAGTAGACGAGATGGGATTTCGGATCGACGGAAACCGTGTGTGCGTGAGGCATATGCAACTGGCCGAGCTGGCGAAGGTCTCGATTGCTCTCTTGGAAAACCGTAACTGTGCCAGATTCCGCTGCGACGTAGAGGCGTCCTAATCCCGGATCAAATGCGAGCACATCCGGATCTTCGCCGACCTTGTGAACAGAGAGAAGTTTCATTGCCTTCAAATCGAAAACTGCAAGCGAGCGATTCCCTTCGCCGGCAATGAAGGCCAGTCGATTCGCCTGGTCGAGTGCGATGCCATGGGGGTTCTCAACGCCCCGTAGCTTGTATCGGCCAACGACCTTCAATGCGACCGGATCAATAGAGACCAGCTCATTCAATCCGTGAACCGCGACCAGAATCTGACCAGATCCCGCGTCGTAGACTGTATTACCTGCTCCTCCTCCAAGTGGAATGGAGGCGATTAGCTTGTTCGTTTCTGCGTCGACTACTGCATCCACGCCGCCGTGCTCATCCGAGACGAAGACTCTTTTGGTCGACGGTGAGTAGGCAAGGCCATCCGGGTAGTTGATGGGGCCTGCCCTCCCGATAATCTTCAGCGTGTTCATGTCCACAGCAACCATCTGGTGCGCGCCCGTGGCCGATGCAAAGACGCGGTCCATCTCCGGGACTGCGATCACTCCATGGACACGTTTGAAGCCATCAAGGTTGGCGATTACTTTCTTCTTTTGCGTGTCGAAGACGACCAACTGGTCCGCATTCATATGCGCTATATAGAGTCGGCCGTTCTTTGCATCAAGACTCTGGTAGTCGAATCGAACCGCCGGTCCAGGCAGGGGAATATCGGAGACCTGTTTTAATACCTGATTTTCCGGAGACCGCTGCCCATATGACGGCACGGTGTTTGCCGCAATCGTAAAGCTTAATGCCACTGCTCCTATTACCAGCTTCAGAATTTCAGTTCGAACCTTCATCGTCGAACTCCTTAGATATTGTAGAAAGCAGATTCTTCCCGACTTCGCCGGGACAGGCCGCTCCGCTCAGAATGACAGTTCCACATCGTTTTTCAATAAACTGCTAAAGGATATAGCGGCTTAAGTCCTGGTTCTTGACGATGTCAGCCAGTTGTTTTTGGACGTAGGTCAGATCAATCCGAACAGTTTTCTTCTTTAAATCAGGCCCCTCAAAGGAAATCTCATCCAACAGCTTCTCCATAATCGTATGCAAGCGGCGGGCGCCGATATTCTCCGTCTGTTCGTTCACCAGGGCCGCGTAACGAGCGATTTCTTCAAGCGCTTCATCGGTAAAGCTCAGCTTGATGCTCTCTGTTTCCAGCAGCGCCGTGTACTGTTTCACCAACGCGCTCTTGGGTTCCTTGAGGATGCGAATAAAATCATCCATCGTCAGGGAGTGCAATTCGACTCGAATCGGGAAGCGGCCCTGAAGCTCCGGGATAAGATCGGAAGGTTTACTCACGTGGAAGGCGCCGGCCGCAATGAAGAGGACATGGTCGGTTCGCACCATGCCGTAACGCGTATTCACCGTCGTTCCTTCGACAATGGGCAGGATGTCGCGTTGCACCCCTTCGCGGCTTACGTCCGGGCCGTGGCCGCGTTCCCGGCCGGCAATCTTGTCGATCTCATCGAGGAATATAATGCCCGACTGTTCCGCCCGCTCCACCGCGGCGCGGGTCACCTGATCCATATCAATCAGCCTGTTCTCCTCCTCTTGGATCAGGTACTCCATGGCCTCCGCCACGCGCATGCGGCGCTTCTTGGAGCGCTGTCCGAACAGGCCCGGAAGGATGTCTTTGATGTTGATGTCCATCTCTTCGATTCCCTGCGAGGACACAATCTCGAACGCCGGAAAGCTGCGCTCGCGCACGTCCACTTCCACCTGCCGCTCGTCCAGCTTTCCTTCACGCAGTTGGACGCGCAATTTTTCCCGGGTGCGCTGATGCTGTTCTTTCTGCCGCTCGCCTTCCTCATCGGCGGCAGGCTCCGGGCGGGGCGCTGGCGGTGGCAGCAGCAGGTCGAGCAGCCGTTCCTCGGCGTTCTGTTCAGCCTTCTCGGCCACCTCATTCACCTTTTCGTCGCGCACCATGTCAATCGATATTTCCACCAGATCGCGGATCATGGATTCAACGTCACGGCCTACATACCCCACCTCGGTGAATCGCGACGCCTCAACCTTCATGAACGGTGAGTTTGTGAGGCGCGCCAGGCGCCGGGCAATCTCCGTCTTTCCAACGCCGGTCGGCCCGATCATGATGATATTCTTCGGCAGAATCTCTTCCGCCAGGTCCTCGGGCAGCTTCTGGCGCCGCATGCGGTTGCGCAATGCAATCGCAACTGACCGCTTGGCCTCCGGCTGGCCCACCACGTATTTATCCAACTCCGTCACGATCTGGCGGGGAGTCATCTCATCGAGCGCCGCAACCGTCTCGATGCTCTCAGGCAAATAGAAGACCATGGATACAACCGCCTATTCTCGCCCCTCAAGCGCTGGTACTCTAGCAGTTTGTTGAAAAACTCACTCAGCCTGTCATCCTGAGGAGCCGAAGGCGACGAAGGATCTCGCAAGTCCTTAAAAATAGCAAAAGCAGATTCTTCCCGACTTCGCCGGGACAGGTCGCTCCGCTCAGAATGACA
>JBOGJZ010000451.1:0-6484 GCA_050745645.1 Terriglobia bacterium
TGAATCTTGCGCGAGTATTCGCTGTACTTTTCGTAGTGTCCCCGAATGAAAATGGCGTGTGGGCAACGCCGCTTCGCTTGCTGCAACGGCATGGCTGAGCGCACGCCAAACTTGCGAGCCTCATAGCTGGCAGACGCCACCACACCACGGCTCCCCGGGTCGCCGCCTACAATCACAGCCTTGCCAACGAGCGACGGGTCTTCCAGCTCTTCAACAGAGACATAGAATGCGTCCATATCCACATGTAGGATCTGGCGGATCACGGCTCAATGATACATCGTCCGCCATCCAATGGATGTGCCGGATCGCGTCGCGCGGCAGAGCCGCAATCAGAATGTTCCTCTCGTGTTAAGCGCTGTCATTCCCGAGAAAGCGGGGGTCCAGGCCATTGGGTTCCCGCTCCCCCGCCTGCGCGGAGGGCAAGCTTCGCGGGAATGATATTTTCGTGCTTTGTGGGTGTCGCAAGGCGGCATAAACGACTGCCATGAAAATTTTCACCCGTTACGTTTTAAAAGAGATCTCCTCCCATTCCTTGCTGGGGTTGCTGATCTTTACCTTCGTGATCTACTTCCCGCACCTGAACAAATTGCTGGAGCTCGTGGTGCGCAGGAGCATGACGGCGCCGGCCGCGCTTTTGTTGTTCTTATTGCCTTTGCCTGAAGTCCTGACGCTCACGATCCCTATCGCGATTCTGCTCGGCGCGCTGATCGGCCTCAGCCGCATGGCGGCCGACGGCGAGGTCATTGCGGCTCGGGCGTCGGGTGTGGGGATTGACCGCTTCGCGCGCCCAGTTCTGATGTACGCGCTTGCCGGCTGGATGACGGCGTCGGCGATGAGCCTGGTTCTGGCGCCGGCGGCCGGTTGGAAGTTAGAGCGGATGGAGACGCAGCTCCGCGCGAGCCAGCTCCCATATGAAATCCAGCCTCGGGTCTTCATTGAGCAATTCCACGGCCTGCTCTTCTACCTGAAGGACGTCACAAATTCGGGCGCGCGCTGGAAAGGCGTATTCATTGCAGATACAGCGCATCCCAGCGCGCCGAAGGTCACCGTGGCGGAAAGCGGGTATCTGGCGAGCAGTCCCGGCGGGCTGACGCTGCATCTTGAGCATGGCGCGACGCACGAGATCGATCCCAACAATCCGCTTCTTTATTCCGTAGCTTCCTTTACCAACACGGATATCCATATTCCCACGGATGAAGCTCCAGCGGCAACCCCGCAACTGCGGCCTGCGCCAGACATGACGTTGCCGCAACTGATCGCCTACATTCGCAATCCTCGTTACCGCCGCGACGGGCTGGTGGAGCTGAATTACCGCCTCGCGCTGCCGCTCGCTTCGCTGGCGCTGGCGTGGGTGGGCATTCCCCTGGGTCTAATCACTCGAAAAGGCGGCAAGACAGTGGGCGTGATGCTGGCCGTGGCGCTGGTATTTATTTACTATGTGGTCATGGCGCTCGGATTGGGGTTTGCCAAGCAAGGCCGCCTCAATCCCGTGCTGGGCCTATGGGCGCCGAATATCCTCTTTGCCTTGGGCGGGCTCATCATGGTGCGCCGCCTCCAGGCAGTACGAGGCCGCGCGGAGAGGCTCTATGCCGCGTGGGAACGGTGGGTTGAGCGTGTCCATTGGCGGCATAAGGCTGGCGGCGCGCCGCACGAGCTGCCGGCCGCCGCGCAGCAGCCGCGCGCCCTACGCGGCCGCATCTTACAAATTCTCGATCTTTACATTATCCGCGACTGGGTGTTTTACTTCGTCCTGACGCAGGTTGCGCTTTCGGGCATTTATATTATCTTTGATTTCTTTCAGTTGTTGGGCTATATCGCCGGGCGTCACGTTCCGGTAAGCCTCGTGGTGACTTACTACGCCTACCTGCTGCCTCAAATTACGTACCTGATGCTGCCCGTGAGCGTGCTGGTGGCGACACTCGTTAACTTGAGCCTTCTGACCAAAACGAGCCAGGTTATAGCTCTGAAGGCAGCCGGAATCAGCCTCTATCGTATCGCCATTCCTGTGCTAGCGGTGGCGGCTCTTGCGAGCGCGGGCATGTTTTTGATGGGCGGTGAATATCTGCCGGCCGCCAACCAACGGCAGGACGCCCTGCGCAATGAGATTCAGGGCCGCCCGGCCCAAACGTTCTTCCGTCCCGGCTGGCAATGGGTATTCGGCAAGTCAAACCGTATCTATCATTACCGCTTCTTCGATCCCGCGCATAATGTTTTTGCGGACCTGTCGGTGTTCGACTTCAACTCCTCGTTTCACATCACCCGGCGCCTTTATGCCAAGCGGGCGTTCTGGGAGCCTCACGTCCAACAATGGATTCTGGAAGACGGCTGGGCGAGGCGGATCGATGGGGACCAGGTCACGAGCTACAAGCCCTTTTCGGTTGCTGCGTTTCGAAATCTTACTGAAAGCCCGTCATACTTCAGCCGCACCGTGCGCACTTCCGAGCAGATGAGTATTGCCGAGCTTGGCCGCTACATCCACAACTTGCAGCAGAGCGGATTCGACGTGGTGCGGCTTTCCGTGCAGTTTTACCGTAAATTCTCTTACCCTCTGGTGGCGTTGGTCGTGGCGCTGATCGGAATTCCATTTTCTTTCACCGTCGGGCGCAAGGGCGCGCTGACCGGCATCGCATTGAGCCTGGTGATCGCCATTGGCTTCTGGTCGATTTCCAGCTTGTTCCAGGCCATGGGTAATCTCGGCCAGCTCCCGCCGGCGGTTGCGGCCTGGTCTCCGGACATCCTATTCGCGCTGGGCGGCGCTTATCTGCTCGCCCGTGTGCGGACCTGACATCAGGGCAATAGTGAAGTGTTACTTTAAGAATTCAGCCGCCTGATCTCAGATCTTAGGTAGTGAGGCAGCAGGTCCCAGGGAGGGGCGCACTGCGGAGAAATCCGGCGGGAGCGTCAGTAAAATCTTGCCTTTTCTATTCTAGAAACCCTATATTTACAGACTTGACTCAACATCAGGGAGAGCGGCCAGCTTCGCGCAGAGGCTTTGCTAAAAATAAGTGGCTAAACACGCACAACCCCGCGTATTTGTAACCATAGCAGCTCCGACGCTCGCCGCTATGGAGGAACAGGCGGCCGGCGTGGGCAGCTCGCAGGTGGGCTATGAGTGGAGACTGGACTATCTTGAGGATTACAGCAGTCTCGAAACCAAGCTGCATGCGGTGCTATTCAGCCTTCGCTTCCCCCACAGCATTGCCACGTGCCGCCGGATCGAGGCGGGCGGCATGTTCAAAGGCTCGCTTGAGGAGCAAGCGCAGGTGCTTGAATCCGCCGTGCGCGCCGGATGCCACTGGGTCGATCTGGAAGTTGAATCCGTGACGGAGGCGGGAAGGGAAGCCCTGGAACGTTTCAAGAATGCGCGGGTGCTGATTTCCTTTCACGACTATCGGGGCATGCCATCCTTGTGGGAGCTTCGCCGGCGAATGGGACGTTTGCCCGCCCAGGCGGTGAAAATTGTGGGCACAGCCCGCAACCTGGGTGACAACCTCAAGATTATGCAGTTTATGAAATCGCACCATGTCGCTGCGCCTAAGCTGGTTATGTTTGCCATGGGGCCATCGGGCATTCCTTCGCGGGCGCTCTCGCTGAAATGGGGCAGCGCTTTTACTTATGCTTCGGCGGGAGGGCAGCAGGCGATAGCTTCCGGGCAGCTTCCGGCCGCCGCGATGCGCGCCATCTATCGGGTAGAGCATCTGGACCATCGGACGCAAATCTACGGGGTGGTCGGCTCGCGCGCCTCGCTTTCCCTTTCCCCGTCGATGCACAACGCCGCGTTCGGCGCAAAGCGCGTGAACGCCGTTTATTTACCCTGTGAAACCGCCAGTTTGGCGGACTTTCTCCGTTTTGCGCGGCGGCTGGAGTTCTCCGGGTTTAGCGTGACCATGCCTTACAAAAAGGCCATCATGCGCGAGCTGGACTGGATTGATCCAATGGCTCAGCAGATCGGCGCGTGCAACACGGTGGCTGTGCAGAGGGGCAAGTGGATGGGCTGGAATACGGACGCTGCCGCTGTTGTGGACGTGCTCACCAAGCGGCTGCGTTTGACCGGGAGCCGCGTGCTCGTGCTCGGCGCCGGAGGCGCGGCGCGCGCGGCCGCATTTGCGCTGCGCGGCGAGGGGGCGCAGGTATTTATCACCGCCCGGCGGGAACTGGCCGCCCGGCGGCTGGCCGCCGATGTCTCGGCCGAAGTGGCGCCGTGGGAAAGCGCTGATGGAATGGATGTGGATGCGGTCATCAACGCCACCCCGATCGGCATGGCTCCTTACAGCGAGACCGCGCCGATTGACCTTGCGCGCTTGCGGACGAGGGTGGTCTTTGACATGGTGTACTTTCCCACCGAAACCCGCCTGCTATCTGAAGCCCGAGGCCGCGGCCTCATTGCCATCTCCGGCCTGGAGATGCTGGTAGATCAGGGAGCGCGCCAGTTTGAGATCTGGACGGGCCAGACGGCGCCGCGAGCGCTCATGGAACAAGCCGTCCAGCAGGGCTTTGATCATGTCGAGCTGGACTGAAGCAAGAGCCGTACTGCGTACGAACCCGCCGCGGGAAGGCAAAATCTAAAGTAATGCCTTAACGTGGGTTATAAGCTGCGATGTCGGCGCGGCGACAAGTTCTCAAGTAATACTTGAGCCTATGGCGCCGGGTTGTCTGCGAGGCTTCTGATGCCGGAGACCATCCCCACCTTTTCAGAATTTCGCAAGTTAGCGCGGCAAGGTAATGTGGCGCCGGTATACCGCGCTGTGCTGGCTGACTTGCTGAGTCCGGTTTCAGCTTTTCTGCGCATGGTCCCCCAGAACGCCAAGGCTAGCCGCTATAGTTTTCTACTGGAAAGCGTCGAGGGCGGGGAGCACGTGGGGCGCTACACGTTTTTCGGAGTGGACCCGTTTCAGACCGTATCTTGCCGGGGCCAACGCATCCTCGTGGAGCGGTGCGGCAAGCGAACCGAAGAATCCGGCGATATTTTCGCATACTTGCGCGAAATAGGCCGCACTCATCGCGCCGTCAAGATGAGCGGACTGCCGCCGTTTGCCGGGGGCGCGGTGGGATATTTGGCCTACGAAGCGGTCCGAATGCTCGAAAATCTCCCGCCTCGAGTTCAGCCGGACGTGGACCTGGACGACGCCCTCTTCATGTATTTTACTGACCTTGCCGCTTTCGACCACGTTCAGCACCGGCTTTACCTGATTGCAAACGTGCTGACTGAGGACGGCCAAGGCAGCTTGCGCGCGAAATACGATGACGCGGTTCGGCGGCTCGACCGCATGGAACGCTCCCTCCGCAAGCCGCTCGTCATCCCGCGCACTACCTTGCCGCGAGGCCTCCTCCGGGTTCGCTCCAATTTCAGCCGGGAAGCCTACGAGCGCATCGTCGAGCGTGGAAAAGAATACATCCGCGCCGGCGACGTATTCCAGGTGGTGTTGTCGCAGCGGCTCGTGGCGCCGGTGCGAGTTCCCCCCTTCCAGATTTACCGCGCGCTGCGGGTGGTGAACCCGTCTCCTTATATGTACTACCTGCGACTGGGCGAGGCCATCGTGCTCGGCTCTTCTCCGGAGATGCTGGTGAAGGTCTCAGGCCGCCATGTGGAGTACCGGCCGATTGCAGGCACGCGGCCGCGCGGCGCCACCGAAGAAGAGGATCTGCGGCTCGAAGACGAGCTGAAACACGATGAAAAGGAGCGCGCCGAGCACATCATGCTGGTGGATCTTGGCCGCAATGACGTGGGCCGCGTCTCCGAGTTTAATACCGTGAAGCCGCGGGAGATGATGTTTGTGGAGCGCTACTCGCACGTGATGCACCTGGTTTCGTCCATCCAGGGAAAGCTCAAGCCGGGAGCCGACGGCTACGCGGCATTGGCCGCTTGCTTTCCGACGGGAACCCTGACCGGAGCTCCCAAAGTCCGCGCCATGGAAATCATCGACGAATTGGAGCCCACGCGGCGCGGGCTTTACGGCGGCTCCATTCTGTATCTCGATTTTTCGGGGAACCTCGAATCGTGCATCGTCATTCGCACGGTGGTGATTAAAGATGGCAAAGCATATCTGCAGGCAGGCGCCGGCATCGTGGCGGATTCGGTCCCATCTCTCGAATATCAGGAATCGATGAATAAGGCCAGCGCCCTGCTCAAAGCCATGGGCATGGCTGAGAAAGGGCTGTAGGCGGGGGCAATGCAGTCAGGCTGCCATTTCCTCCAGCGCTTGCTTGCGGCAGTCAGCCATGACTTGTTTTGGTATCAGCCGGTTAACTATCAGGAGCAAGAGCGGAAGAATCACGCAATCGTCTATGACGCCGAGAATCGGGATCGCGTCTGGAATCAGATCAAGCGGGCTCAGTAGATAGACAAACATAAACCGCAGCAGCCACTTGGCGGATTTCGGCGTGCGCTCGTCCCGCAGGGCAAGCCGGTAGACTCGAATTTCACGTTTCAACCGCCTGTAAAATTTCTTCAGCATAGATATAGTTTATCGTCACTTGACGCCAG
>JBOGJZ010000452.1:0-3970 GCA_050745645.1 Terriglobia bacterium
CGCTCCCAGGCGGCCTCTGAGTGTTTCGGCATTCTGCCTCCCACCTCCAGAATGCTCGATCCTCTCGCCACCTTCAGCGGACAGATCACGTGCTAACTGAACCGGACATCTCATATGCTAACGACAGAAGCAAGTCACGGCGATTGGCAAGCAATTCTGGCTGTGCTAGTCTAACCCTAGAATCGGCCGCCCGTCGGAAAGGGTTGGCTTTAGGCGGTGCAGGCGCAGTGTCGGCCCAGGCACCACTAAACAGCGGAGTTTGCGTCTTTCAAACTCTGCGGTTCGTGGATCGGTCGGCAAGCCGCAGAGTTTCTGGAATGCGAAACTCCGCGCTACCCGATCGAGGTTCCAAGGAGGAGTTTTGCGAAAATCAATTTCCGTCGTCATTATCTGCTTAGCTGTAGCCGTCATCGTGCTGGCAATTGAGGTCACCAGCCTCAGGCGGAGCGATGATCCTCCGAACTTCAATTCCACTTACGAGGCGGTCCTGCTGGATAATGGCCAGGTGTACTACGGCAAGCTCTCCCGGATGGGGACGTCCTACCCCGAGATGACGAGCGTCTACTACATCGTGCGCACCGAAGACCCCGCCACCAAGCAAGTCAAAAATGTGCTCGTGAAACGAGGCAAGGAGTTGCACGGGCCGACAGAAACCTTCTTTAACGTCCGACACATTATCATGGTGGAGCCTGTCAGCCCCAACTCAGAGGTCGCCCGGCTGATCGCGCAATCCGAAGCACAACCACAAAAATAAGGGCAGGCGTTAATGACCCCTCACCCGCCCTACTACTATAAGGGTAGCGAGCCAGGTAAGGGACCGCTTACACTATCCCTTCCAATCGCCGGCGGCGCGCATCTCATCCATCACCTGAATCGGCTTAGGGTAATTGTTGTCCGCGTTCCAGAACAGAAACCCGATACCGCCCGCTTCCGCCGCTGTGCGGATTTCCGTGCGCACATAACCGGCGGAATAGCTTTTTGTCCGCCAGGCAAACGCTTGCAGCCAAGGCCGGATCACCACGCCACTGCCCTTCACCGCTTCCTCGAAGCGGTCCATGGATTCAGAAATGAAATGCTCCGGGGCGTCTCCAGGGTCCGCGTAGCCATCGAAGTGGAAAAAATGCGATGGGTAGATCATCGGAGAAATCACATCGCAGTGGCGAGCGAGCTCGGGGATGCTTTGACCGGTAAGGCTCAAATCAGCCGGCCTCGCCCAAGCCATCACGCCAAAAACATCCAGCGACACCAGCACGCCCATCGGATGCAGCTCGTTGTAGGCGCGAGCTACGAATGCGGTGATGATTTTGCTGCGCTTCCAATCCGGGTGGTCTTTCTGGAAGGAAAACACCGCATCAGCCTGCTCGCCTTGGGCGGGAAACCGGACGTAGTCAAGCTGGATTTCATCCGCCCCATCCTCGGCTGCCATTTTAGCGAGATCGAGGTTGTAGTCTTGTGCTTCGGGTAAAGACGGGTCCACCCAGTCCAGCTTGCCAGTTTCGAGCCAGGGCTTGCCCGTCCGGCGGGAGCGGATATCCAGCCCGGGATAGGTCTGGGCCATGTGCTCGTCGCGAAAACACGCGATCCGCGCAATGACGTGCATATGGAGCGAGTGCAGCCAGTGGATGAATTTCGGAAGGTTGCGGATTGTCACGCCTTCGTGCGGCGCGTATTTGTGATTGAAAGGAACGCGCACTTCGCCGTCGAAGTCTTTGACGTCAAAGACCACCGCATTGCCGCCCACAGACTGCCATCTTTTGATTAACTCCAGGCCGCGCTCGCTGCCGGCCGTCCATCCGGTAAGATAAATCGCGCGGGCGTCAAAATCCCTCGGTACAGTTACCGGCTTATCCAGAATCGGGCGGGCAGGAATGCCGGGAATCACAATGCTTTCACCCGGCCGCACCATATTGCCTTTGAGCGCGTTCACCCTGCGGATGGCGTCCTCCAAATCGCTGCGACGCTGGTAAACAGTCTGCGGCAAGTAGCGCCACGCCAGTGAGGCAATACTTTCACTGGGTTTCACCACATGAGCCATGCTGGTCGTAGGATCATCAAGGGTGAAATCCGCCGCTCCGAAGCGCGCGTTATCCCGCGCGGCAGGTTGCGCTTCATTCACGAGCAACGAAGTTTTCGGATGGGACGGTAGAGCCGTTTGACTGGCGGGATGCGTCTCTTTAGCCGTGTTTCCAGACCAGCCGGGATGCGCGAAAATCCAGATAGGCAGCCCCGTCAGAAAAGCTGCGGCCAGAAGTCGAACTATTTTTATCATCAGGGGCGCCAAAGGATGGCCTGGAGCCATAGGGCGGTTTTTCCGCTAGGGGTAAGGCGCTTGCCTGATCGCGCCGATTACGCAACTCAACGATTCAATGTTTCGACGCGAGCGCGTGGTCCTCTTTATAAACCGCTGCTGTGCGCTCGTAACCAAGCGCCGCGTGAAGGACCGCGCGGTCAAAGAAATAATCGAGCAGATGATATAATTCCTGCTGTTGGTGAAGCTCCAGAACCGAATCCGCCAACCCGTAAATACGGATGTAGTCCCGCAAATAGTACTTCGTTAGAATAAGCGCCCAGATGACTTCGCTCAACGGCACTCCTTGATTGAAGCGCGTCTCTCCTAGCTCGTCATACCATTGATGGAGCGCATCGTCGGTCTTCTCGCTAAGCCACCTGTGGAGGTCATGGTATACCTTGTAAACGCGCTGATAAACATCATCGCGGGAAAGCCGTTGGTAGGATGGCGTGTGGGGGCTCGTTCGCAGTTTCTCAACGGCGCCGAGAGTTAGCTGATCCGCATGGTTTTCTATCATTTTGATGAGCCGGTCAGAAAGCATGTAAAACCCTCCTCGTAACCACCTCGATACTGGAAAAGTCTAGAGGCCTAACGTCAGAATACCACCCTCGTAATGATTTTGATCCTTGAATTACACAAGAAAGTTGCCTTTTCTCGCGCCGCACTGAAGCGCGAAGCGCAGGCGCGGTGGTAGCTTGCGCCGCTCATTCCGGCACTTCCTTAGATCAAGGCAACTGAATGTTAATAGGTGGCCCGGCCTCCTGAAATGTCGTAGCACTGACCGGTCGTGAATGATGTTTCTCGCGAAACCAGATAGTGCACGATCGCGGCAACCTCTTCAATCGTTCCAGTGCGGCCCATGGGAATGCGGCTCACCATGTATTTCACGGTTTCTGGAGCCATATCGTCCAGAAGCTTGGTACGGATCAGGCCGGGCGCGATGCTGTTGACGGTGATATCGCCCTTGCCCACCACTTCCTTAGCGAACGATTTGGTGAGCGCGATCACGGCTGCTTTGCTCGCTGAATAAGGCCCGAGGGTCGGGTTGCCTTCTTTGCCTGCGATGGAGGCCACATTCACAATACGGCCATAACGCCGCTCCATCATTGGCTGGATAACGGCTTTCGAGGTAAGAAATACGCCGCGCACATTCACTGCAAAGACCGAATCATAGTCGCTTGCATCGAGCTGCCAAAGCGGTAATGTCCGGCCGGCGATGCCCGCGTTGTTCACCAGAATATCGATCGGCCCGAGCCGATGGCGGACTTCCGTGATTGCTTTTTCCACCGACTCTGGAGAGCTGACATCGCACTGGATGCCTGCGCCGTTGAGCGGCTCAGCCACTTTCCCGGCCAATTCCGCGTTCAAATCCAAAGCCGCCACCCGAGCGCCCGCCTCGGCCAGGCGTTGCGCAATACCTTCGCCTATTCCCTGCGCGCCGCCAGTGACTACGGCGACCTGGCCTTCCAAGCTGAAAAAGGAATGTTGACTCACGTTGGCTCCCCGCGCCTGGCAGGTTGCTGAAAAACTCGCCCGGCCTGTCATTCCGAGGAACCGCAGGCAGTCCCGAGCTTGCGAGGGAGGAATCTCGTAAGCTATTTGTTTGCAGGGGGAGATTCCTCGCTGCGTTCGGAATGACACAGTTCGGGAACGTTTTTCAGCAACCTGCTAGTATAGCGC
>JBOGJZ010000453.1:0-7163 GCA_050745645.1 Terriglobia bacterium
TCGGGGAATTCTCCCACCAGGTTCCAAGCCGCCTCCAGATCGACCAGGTTATTGAACGAGAGGTCCTTTCCCTGAAGTTGCCGCGCAGAAGCTAATCCGTGGCCCGCCTGCGCCGGATCACGGTAAAGCGCAGCCTGCTGGTGCGGATTTTCGCCGTACCGGAGGCTGGAGGCCTTGGGGAAATTCAGATGGAAGAATTCGGGCAGCCCCTCCGCCGTTCTCTTCTGCAACTCGGCAGAAATTGCGGCGTCATAGGCGGCGGTACGGGCAAAGGCCTTGCGCGCCAGTCGCGCGCGAGTGTCCTGAGAAAGGGCTCCGCCGTGAGCGCGGGCTTCTTTGAGTACGGCGGCATAGTCTGCCGGGTCTACCACGACCGCCACATCCTGGTGATTCTTGGCCGCCGATCGGATCATCGACGGGCCGCCGATGTCAATGTTCTCGATCAGCTCGGCCATTTCTACGCCAGGCTTGGCGGCGGTCTTTTCAAACGGGTATAGATTCACGGCAACCAGATCAATGGTGCCTATACCGTGTTCCCGTAACTGCTTCTCGTGCTCGGAATCCGACCGCACCGCCAGGATGCCGCCGTGAATGACGGGATGGAGCGTTTTGACCCGGCCATCGAGCATCTCCGGAAAACCGGTGACCTCCGCCACGTCCCGGACCGCGAGGCCGCTCGCGCGCAGCAACGTTGCTGTGCCTCCGGTGGAAAGAATCTCAACTCCGAGCTCCGCTAGCCCGGCGGCAAACTCCGCCGCGCCGGTCTTGTCGCTGACGCTGATCAGCGCGCGCTTGATCTGTTTCATGATGACTCCCCAGGGGTAATGTTGAAATGCGGGAAGGACGTTGCGCCCTCGACGCCAAACTAAGAAGAAGATTCTACCTTGCTCAGCCCCGAAACCGCAAAAACTCCGCCGCTTCCGGTCACGAAGCGTGGTGATTTGGCATCCATGTTCAGCGCCACGACTGTAGGAACCGGTTGTAAAACCTTCTCGCCAACCGTACACTACATACAGGGTTTTACTTAATTACTTCCAGAGGGTACTGTGGCTGAAGAACGCTTGAAACTCGCTGTATTCATAGACTTTGACAACATTCAAATCGGCGTTAAGGACACGTTGGGAAAGGACTTTGACGTCTCACTGGTGCTCGAAGCGCTTAAAGAGCGGGGCGAAGTGGTAGCCAAAATTGCATACGGCGATTGGGCACGCGCCGGCGAATACAGCCGGCAAATGACCCAGCACGCGATCCAAATGGTGCAGCGCAGCGTCACCCCGCGAGGCGACAAGAACGGCGCGGACATCAACCTTGCGCTCGACGCTCTGGAGATGGCGTTCACCCGGCACCACATTAATGCTTTCGCCATCGTCGGCGGCGACAGCGACTTCATGGCGCTAGTCGAGAAGCTCAAGCAATTTGACAAGCAGGTGTTCGTGATTGGCGGCCGGTCGTTCACCAGCAACATCCTGCAAAAAAATTGTACTGAATTTGTCGCTTACGAGAACTTGCTTAAGAGCGACGGCGGCGGGCGTTTGGCGCGAGCTTCGAGGCGTGGCGAGGCAAGTCCGAAAGCGGTCCTTGAGACGAGGTCGCTTTCCGAGGCGCTGCCTTACATCCAGCGCGCTCTGAAGATTCTTGCCGATCGCGGCGTAGCTCCGCAGCTTGGGTTGCTGAAGAGCACGCTGTTGCAGTTGGACTCAACGTTCAGCGAGCGCGATTACGGCGCGGGATCATTTCTTGAGTTCATGCAAAAGGTGGAGCGCGCCGGATTAGCTCAACTACGCCGCACCGAGCGCGGGTTCCTGGTGGAGCCGGCCGAGACGAGCGCCGAAGGCAAGACTTCCGGCGCAGAAGAAACCGCAGTTGAAACCGCAGTTGAAACCGAGCCGCCGGAGGCGGCAGGAGAACCTGAAACCCTGGCCGCTCCCAACCCGGCGGCGCTTGAGTTGCTCCGGCAGGCACTGATCGCTGCGGCGGAAAAGCTGCCGGGCCGGCCGCTTTATCTCCGGCAGGTGCGCCAGCGCATGCGCTCCATTGAGCCGTCGTTTGACGAGCGGCGTTACGGCTATCGCGGCGTACTGGATCTGCTTCATCACGGTCAGCGGGAAGGCTGGCTGAAGCTCGCGCGTGACCATCGCGGCATCTGGAGAATACATTCGCTGCTCGGCCCCGCCGGAACCAGCGAAGCGCCGGAGCCTGAAGCAGCCAGCCAGCTTCATATCGAGGTTACCGAACAAATCGCGGAGCAGCAGCAGGTTCCGCAGAGCGAATCCGCGCAGGACATAGCGCCATCCCCGGAGGAGGCGATCGCGGCGGACGCATCCGTCATAGGCGCTCCGGAAACTGCCACGGAAGAAAACCCGAAAACGCCGCCTGATCCCGCCAGAAAGTCCCGCAAGCCGCGCGCAACGCGAGTTTCCGGCAAGCTGGGACAGCGCAAGGCTTCGCCCCGCCGCAAGGCATCGGAATCCAAAGACGCGCCTTAGGGCTTGTTTTGAGCTCCTGGACTTTAAAGTGTACACTCTTAAGTGTATACTGGCAGGCGGTGATACGTTCATGGTGGTGACGGCTAAAGATCTGCGCCTGAAGACTTCCCAGATTCTCAAGAAGGTTCAGCAGGTGGGGAGTGTCACTGTCACGCTGCGCGGCAAGCCGGTAGCCCAGCTTTCAGCGCTGAAGGAAATCAACCCTCCAAGCGTTGTGAACGACCCCGCCTATGGTATGTGGGCCGGCCGTGAAGATATGAAGGACGTTCGCGCTTGGCTCCGGAAAATCCGAACGCCCCGGCACACGCGGTGATCCTCGACTCAGACATTTTGATCTGGTACCTGCGGAAGGATCCTGCGGCAGCAGCGTTCATCGACAAGGTTCCCCTTGCGGAGCGGAACATTTCCACGCTTTCTTACCTCGAAGTGCTTTACGGGTGCCGCAAAAAGAGCGATCTGAGCGAATGGCTGAAATTCGCATCCCGGTTTTTTGCGGAAGTGATTCCTCTGACTGAGGCAATGAGCAGGTCCGCTCAGCAATTGATGGAACAGTTCGTTCCGGCCCGCCGCCTTAGCGCAAGCGACGCGTTAATCGCCGCCACGGCCGTTGTCCGGCGTGAGACTCTGGCGACTGGTAACCTTAAGCACTTTGACTTTATTCCCGGGCTTGCAGTCAAGCTATTCCGGCGGTAGGCAGCCCATCACGCTGCAACAAAGAAAGGACCTAATTCATGGGTGGTCAGGAACTGCTTCCTTCATCTCGCCAGATTCCGGTGAACATCGAAGACGAGATGCGGAACTCCTATCTCGATTACGCAATGAGCGTGATCATCGGCCGGGCGCTGCCTGACGTGCGCGACGGACTGAAGCCGGTTCATCGCCGCGTCCTTTACGCGATGTACAAGGAGGGCATCACGTCTGACAAGCGTTACTCGAAGTGCGCCGGCGTGGTGGGAGAAGTCATTAAGAAGTATCACCCTCACGGTGATGTGGCCGTCTATGACACGCTGGTGCGCATGGCCCAGAGCTTCAACATGCGCTACCCGCTCATCGATGGCCAGGGCAATTTCGGCTCTGTCGACGGCGACCGGGCGGCTGCCTACCGGTATACAGAGTGCCGTCTTGCCCGAGTTGCCGAGGAATTGCTGGTTGACATCGAAAAGGAAACGGTGGACTTTGCTCCCAACTTCGATGAATCCACCGAAGAACCTCTCGTCTTGCCCGCGCGCGCGCCGAACCTGCTCGTCAATGGATCCGACGGCATCGCAGTCGGGATGGCTACTAAGATACCGCCTCACAACCTCGCTGAGATCATCGAGGCCACAGTTCTGCTCATCCAGAAACCGCAGTCGAAACTGGAAGAGGTGTTAGCGCTCATCCCGGGTCCCGATTTTCCGACCGGAGCGTATATTTACGGAAAGTCGGGCATCCACTCGGCCTACGCAACCGGCCGCGGCCAATTCACCATGCGCGCAAAGGCTGCGATCGAGCGCCCCACGAAAGAGAAAGAGCAGATCGTCATCACGGAAATTCCTTTTCAAGTGAACAAGGCCAAGACCATCGAGCGCATCGCGCAGCTCGTGCAGGATAAGAAGATCGAGGGCATCTCTGATATTCGAGACGAGTCAGACCGCGACGGCATGCGCATCGTGGTGGAGATCAAGCGCAGCGAACAGCCGGAAGTCGTCCTGAACAATCTCTATAAGCAGACGCAGCTTCAGGAAACGTTCGGCATGATCCTGCTTGCTATCGTCAACGGCCAGCCGAAAACGCTTTCCCTGATCGAGGCGATCCAGCTCTTCATCGATCACCGCATCACCGTGGTGCGGCGGCGGACGGCGCACGACCTGCGCAAGGCGCAGGAGCGCGCTCACATCCTGGAAGGCTTCCTCAAGGCGCTCCAGAATCTCGACGCGATCATCAAGTTGATTCGCGCTTCGAAAGCGCCCCGGGAGGCCCGCGACGGTTTAATCACCAGTTTCAGCTTCACGGAACGCCAGGCGCAGGCCATCCTCGAACTGCAATTGCAGCGCCTCACTGCCCTCGAACGCGGCAAGATTCAGGAAGAATACGGCGAACTGCAAAAAAAGATCGCGCAATATCAGGAAATCCTCGGCAGCGAAAAGGTTCTGAAAAAGGTCATCGTCGATGAATTGCGCGAAGCGCAAAAGCAGTTCGGAGACGCGCGCCGCACCGAGATTATAGAAGAACAGGCGGAAATCATGCTTGAAGATTTGATTTCCGTCGAAGACGTCGTGGTTACGGTGTCGCATTCCGGCTACCTGAAGCGCACCCCGCTCGCCACTTACCGGCAGCAAGGGCGCGGTGGAAAGGGGCGCCTGGGAATGAAGACCCGCGAAGAAGACCTCGTGGAGCACCTCTTCGTCGCCTCCACGCACAGCTACATCCTGGTATTTACCAACACGGGGAAGCTTCACTGGCTTAAAGTGTATGAAATTCCGGATGTCGGCGCAGCCGGCAAGGGCAAGCACATCCTGAATCTGGTCAACCTGGCTTCAGGCGAAAAGGTCGCGGCCGTACTGGCGGTAAAAGATCTGGTGGATGAACCGTCAGAGACCACCCTGGATGGCGTAAGTTACCCCGCTAAGGGCTACGTTGTTCTCGTGACTCGCAACGGGCTGATCAAAAAAACCCGGCTTGCGGAATTCTCCAATCCCAACTCGCGCGGCATCGTAGCCATGAAGATTGAGGACGGGGACGAATTGATCGGCGCTAAGCTCACCACCGGCCGCGACACGATCTTTCTTGCCAGCCACGAGGGTATGGCGATTCGCTTTCAGGAACAAGATGTCCGCGATATGGGCCGCGCCGCCTACGGCGTTTACGCCATGGACCTCGGCAAGGATGACTATATCGTCGGCATGCAGATTGTCGGTGAAAAAGAACTGATCCTTTCTGTCACAGAGAAAGGCTACGGAAAACGCACCGCGATCACGGAATACCGCCTCCAGACGCGCGCCGGCAAGGGCGTGATCAACGTCAAGACCACCGAGCGCAACGGCAAAGTGGTGGCCGCGCTAAGCGTCATGGAGGATTCAGAGGTCATGATTATCTCCCAGCAGGGCAAGATCACACGCCTTGACTCGAGCAAAATCCGCGAAAGCGGACGCTCTGCCCAGGGCGTGCGGCTCATCGCGCTCGAAGAAGGCGATCAGGTAGCCGCAGCTTGCCTGGTGCGGATGGAGACAAATGGCAATGGCATCGCCGATTCTGCACAGGGCGAGCTGATTCAGTAAGCCGCGCGGTCTCCCTTACGGGGAGCAAGCCTTTCCTTGGGGAGGGTATAGGGCATCTTGGAAACGTCCAGCATCCGGTTGCCGGCCATCAAGACGACCACGGCCAGCAACTTCCGGTCTCGAGCCTCAATGGCGCCAAGCGGCACACTGAGTTTCACCCGCTTGGAGACAGAAACCGCGCCGGGTACGTATGTGTTCAGCACGAGGGAACCGTCAATCGCGCGGTACTTCGCTTCCGTGGTCAGGGCGCGCATGTCGTGGTCGAGAAATTCTGCCGCCACGCGAATCTGCATGCCTTCTGCGTTGTGCGCTTCGAATGGAACCTCAAATACCAGCGTATTCCCGTCCGCAGTGGGCCGAAGCGTCCAGCCCTGAATCGCGCCAAACGGCGGGAGATTGCCGCCCGGCGATTTAGCAGCGTCCGGCCAGCGGGAGCGGAAAATGTCCAAAGCTTCGTCGTAATACCTCAAATCGTGTTGTTCGCGGGTCTCGAGGCGCGGGTGATGAGAGAACATCGCTACAAATCCAGGCTCGTCGCCGAGACCGTGTTGCAACCGCTGATTCAGGAGCACGACGAATCCCGGCTGGTAACCTGCTTCCGCCATCAACATCATGCCAATGAGATCAGCTTGAATTTCTTCCCGACGCGATAGCGTCAACTCGGAAATGCCCTGACCGAGGCCAAGATCGGGAAAGCTCGGCGGCCCCTTGTCATATCCTTGCTCGCGAGCCTCCCGGTAGGCGGCGCGCAAAGCCGACTCGAAGCGCGGCAGACAGGGGGTGCTGTGCAGGAAGGTGTGGCCGAGCTCGTGCGCTATCACCGCCGCCCAGACCCCGCGATCGTCATCGAGCAGCGGAAAAAGGCCCCTTGTGATGGTAACCTTGCCCTTGGTGTCGGTGAATGCATTGGGGTGATAATCGTTGAGTAAAATCACCTCATAGTGATGGTGCGGCCCTGTTTGGCCTAAGGGCGTAGCGAGCAGGGTCTTGAGCACGGCGTCGGCGATGGCGTTGCTGTGCGTGCCGGTCAGCGTGGACTGGCCGGCCGTTGCGCTGAGGCAGGAGATCAGCGCAAGCGCCGCGACAGCACCCGCTCTTTTGAGGAGAAGATTTTCCATTTCTGATTGGGTTCCGCACAAACGGGCCCAAAGTTGAGATTATTCAGGTGCGCCAGGCGCTGTCAATGAAAAGCGCGCGCCGCGCAACACTACCGCCTGAGTTGATACGCATCCTCTTTGCGTCTAGAATGGGAGCAGTCGGAATGGAACTGTGAATATGCAAGATGCCAGTAAGTCCCCCCCCCTCAATCACATAGCGTAGTAGCCTACCTCAAGCATGAAGATGGCGAGGACAGGGGCGCGCGTGTGTCGGAGAGCAAGTTTCAGGTTCACCTTCGGCCGAACGATCCGGCGTTGGTTCT
>JBOGJZ010000454.1:0-7823 GCA_050745645.1 Terriglobia bacterium
CCTGCACGCCGCCCATCATCCAGCGCTATGTTTCCAAAATTTCAGGGCCTCTGCTCGACCGCATCGACATTCACATCGATATGCCCGCCGTTAAGTACCGCGAGCTGCGCGATGATTCAGGCGGTGAAACATCGGATGACATCCGCCGCCGGGTTATCGCAGGGCGCCGGCGCCAGCTCCACCGCTTTCAGGGCGAGAAGATATACTGCAACGCGCAGATGAGCCCGCGCCTCATCCGGCACTACTGCGCGATCTCGGCCGAATCTGAGCGCCTGCTCGAAAACGCCGTACAACGCCTTGGCCTCTCAGCCCGCGCCCACGACCGCATCCTCAAAGTAGCCCTTACCATCGCAGACCTTGAAGGCGCCGAATCCATTGGCTCCGCGCACATCTCGGAAGCAATCCAATACCGGTCGCTGGACCGGAACTACTGGGCATAGAGCTACAGGCCGGCTGCCTGCCGTTGCGGAACTGCCGGGCGGGCCATAAAATGGACAGCAAGGAGGAAAATTTATGGCCGTTCAATGGAACAGAGATGACGTTGACGCAGCGTTTGCCCAGGCGAAGGCTTCCGGCCGTCCGCTGCTGGTCGATTTCAGCGCAGCGCCGGCTTGAGGCGGATGCGCTCGGCTGGAAGCCGAGTCTTATGCGGACAGTGAAGTGTCGAACTTCATTGCCGCGAATTTTGTGCCTGTAGAAGCACATATCAAAGAACACCCCGCCTGGTTTCACCGTTTTGAAGTGTCCTGGACTCCATCCGTTTTAATCTTTGACCCCAATGGGGTTGAAAGGCTCCGAATCGAAGGCTATCTGCCTAAGCCGGAATTTCGCGCCCACTTGGAGCTCGGGCTGGCGCGGGTGGCGTTCCAGAGCAAGAAGTGGCCTGAGGCGGAGAAAATCTACGGCGGAATCGTTCAGCGCTACCCAACCAGCTTTGTCTCGCCCGAAGCCGAATACTGGGCGGGTGTGAGCCGTTACCAGCAGACCCATGATCCTAAGGTGCTCGGCCAAATCGCGCAGGTATTGGCAAAAAAGCATCCGCAAAGCATTTGGAACGAGAAGGCCTCGATCTGGCGCTCGTGAAGCAAGGGCAGCGCGGCCTCAGGCCGCGCTGCGCTATAGCTCTAATAATTGAGAGCGGCTACCGGGAGCGAAGAGCAGCCAGATGATGACCACAGCCGTAAGCGCTCCAAGCAACAAGCCGTTCCAGTGGAAGAAACGCGCCGGTTGAGAAAACAGCTCTACCAGCGGCCCCGCTACCGCAGAGACGAAAGCCGCCAGGACGTAGGCCAAAGGATTATCGCGAAAAAATAAAGCGATCAACGCCACTGCCGCCACTAACGGAATGAAGCGCAGCAACCAGACAGCGCCCCATTGAGCGAGGGAATGAGCGCCAGGCGGGCCTAACGCTACAAGTAAGAAAACGCCACCCAACCAGAGCCACCGGCTGCGTCGCCTCCATCCGTGGCTCACGCCATAAATCAGCACGCCAAGAACGGCTGAGGCCGCTGCCGCGTATACTAAGCCGCGCACGAAAGCGCCGATGCCGGGCAAAAAAGCGTCAAGGCCCTGCGGAGGGGAAGGGAAGCTCGATGTTCCAAAGGCGTGGGCATGATCGGCCACGAGCGCCAGAAGCCTTTCGATTCCGGCGGAGACTGCGATGCTTACCGCAAGCGCGATAACTGCATCCCGTCGCCAGATGCGCCGAGCATTTCCCTGAAGCGCCTGCCAGGCTTCTGGATAGAGGCTCGCAGCCAGTCCAATCACAAGCCACAAGCACAATCCGGCCAGTATGAGCGAGACGCCCATGCTGATCCCAGCGCGCAGCCTGAAGTTCAGAAGCGAGACGGACGTGTTGTAAGCGCGGTCAATGGAGCTAAGCTGGTTCAGTTCAGAAACACCGAATAAAACCGCCAGGACAATCGCAACCTTCAGCGCGCGCAACCAGCGAATAGCGCCCTGCCGCAGTTGCCTCACAAACAGCCACACGGCGCCGGCCACAAGCCCGGCGATCAGCAGAAGCCTGATCCCAAGCAAAGATGAGTTGGCGAGCGTTGTTGATTGCTGCCGGCGCAGCCATTGTTCCGGGAGCTTGAGGTAGCGCGAGAAACTGGTCACCTGATCGCCGGCGATCTCCACGGCCAGCCGGTATCGAGCGCCGCCCACGTCGCGCGGATCACTGGGTTGTGCCTGCCAAACGAGCGTGTAATCTTCCCGCGCTTTCCGCTTGTGCGCCTCGATGCCCTGCAAAGCGAACTCGTGCAGATCATAGCCGTGACTAGCGGCTGCCTTCTCACCGAGCGCCTGCGCCTGCGCGGGGGTTAGGCTCGCGCCGGGAGCCGTCTCATCCAGCAGATGCTCGAAGCCAAAAACCCGCCCAGTCGCCGGAGCCACGAAGACCCGGTATTCCTCTTTCATGAGCGGCCTGAAAAATCGCGCTTCCCACAGCCAGGGATCGGAGATCGCACGGATGATTTGATCGGCCCGGCGGACCGGAAGACGCTCCAGCAAATAGCGCACGGCGAGCGGATCAACGTTCCCGCGCAACCAGGCGGCCCGGCGGTAGCGCGCGGTGTTAACACCGTGGGCGGCGAGAAATTGTTCAGCCGTGCTAACGGCCTGGGCGCGCGTGGTTTTTACCTTCAGCCCCTGCCCCAGCCGGTAAACCTTGATGAACGCCAGGGCGCCGAAGATAACGATCAGCGCCGCGCCCACGCGGAGCATTCGCCGCGACAGCGGGGAGTAAACCACTCGCGCATCCGGATGCATGCTTGCCGGATGGACCGGCCGCGAAATCCCTTCGGCGGCATTCGTGATGGATTCTTCTTCCGCGAAGGCGCCCGTTGAGACGTAGGCTACGGCAGACACCAGCAGGGGAATCAGCATGACGCCCGCCGAGAGGCCGCCGGAAAACATCAGGTAGTGGTTTGACGACCGCAGGAGCACGAAGGCGCTATACAGGGCGTCCACCGAATAATGCCACATCAGGGTTGCGAGAATTCCAAAGCGCAGCATGATGACGCCTATGATGATGCCGCCTATGCCCACCTCCACTCCACGGATGAAGAAGGGCTCGTTCGGGTACGCCGAGTGCAGAAATCCCCAGTTGAAGGCTGCCAGCGCCACCGCCAGAGGCCATGAGCGCGTCACCTTTTTCAGGAACGGAATAGCGAAGGCTCGAAATTGCATTTCTTCAGAAACAGCCGGAAAGAAACCGCCGAACAGAACCGCGACCCACGGGATGTGAGTGTTCAACTGGTTCGAAAACGGAATGTCCGAAGGCGCCCACGCTCCCAGCCGGTTTGCAGCGAGATAGAACACTGTCTGATAAGCGAAGAAGAAGAACGTCAGTGTAATTCCCACCACATTCGCCATGAAAAAAGACCGCGAACGCAAGCCACGCCAACTGAAATAGCGCCGGAAAGAGACGAGCCCGGGAAGATGTTCCCGATAGACCGGCTCCGAACAAGCCACCACCAGGAAGATGAGCGCGCCCAAACCAATCGCCCCTACAAGCGCTTCGGACACGTAGCTCGAGACGAAGCTGGAAAAAGCCTCGGTGGTGGGATATGAAAACTCAGCGAGCGGAAAAGTATTCAACCGGCTCAAGAAAGCCAGCGCCGCCGCTGCCAAACCGAGGCCGAAAGAAAGCCTGATGGGAACATCGCGGTCGCGGAGCCGCTGGACCAGCGCCACCAGCATAGCGAGGCTGAGCAGGATCCAGAACACCTGGTCCACGACTTGGGCCGCGTCATTGCGCGAGCGGAGCCGCTCGTAACTGCGCAGCCACTCTTCGGGGATCTTGACGTACTCTTGATAGGCCGCGATCTGATCGCCATCCACGCCCACTGCAATGCGCAAGCTGCCGGCGCCCAAGTTGACGCCGGTGCGCTTCCAGGTGAACGCGTAATCCATGCGGGCGGGGCGCTTCAGGCTCTCAGCGCCCACGAATGCAAGACTGTTGGCGTTCAGCTTCATGACCCCGGTCAAGAAGTTTTCTGCAAGGCTCAGCGCCTGGCGCTCGCTGAGGCTCGCGCCGGGCGCGTCTTCCCGGATTTCGCGATTGAAACCCACCACCTGGCCGGAGGGCGTGACGTCTACGGTGAACTCTTGCTTGTGCCCCGGCTTGAACCACCGGTGCGACCAGCGCCAAAGGTGCAAGGGACCACGCGTGAGCTTGTCCATGCGTTTGAGTCCCTGCGTGCGCTCGAGATAAAGTTTGGCTGTATCGTCATAATCGAACACGGCGGCGTGGCGATAGCCATTGAGGAGGAAACCGCGCTGGGCGAGAAACTGGCTTGCGATTTGCTCTGAACCGCTGCGGTTTACCTGAAAACGGATGGTGGCTTCAGGAAAGGCGCGCGAGAAATACCTGAGCCCAATCAGGAGGGAGATGGCCGCCACGGCGATAGCGACGGCTAAAACACGATATTGCTTCGACGTTAGTTTAACCGGCATGGAGCTCTTATCGCAGCCGCTTTCCCATCACCCATGCCGCAGAGCCCCGGCCGTAGTAATTGTCCACACGGCCCAATTTCTGATAACCCCGCCGCCGGTAAAAAACTTGCGCTATCCTGTTTTCCGCCGGCGTTTCCAGGGAAGCATATCTTAGTTTTTGTGCTCGCGCCCAGGCTTCCGCTGCTTCCATTAAAGTGTTGCCTAGGCCCCGCCGCCGCCACGCCTCTTTTACATCGATGGTGATGATGTGCAGGACTTCGCCGGAAATCCTCTGCGCCACCACGAAGCCTGCGATCTCATCGCCTTCCTGCGCCACCCACGTCCTGGAGTTGCGATGGCGGATAAAAGATTCCAGTTCATCACGCGAATAGGCGATACCGGCCGGAAAACACGCCGTGTCGATCTGGTGCAGCACGTCGAGGTCTACCGGCTTGAAGGGACGAAGATACATGGATGGGTATAGGGATTGCTGAAAAGATCGATTCTGTCACGCTCAGCCCTTCGCCCCTCATTCTGGACCGATTCGCTCCTCTTCGAATCGCTCTGAGCCCGTTCGCTCTTTGTCATTCTGAGCGGAGCGACCTGTCCCGGCGAAGTCGGGAAGAATCTCAGGGCAAGCTCCGCGAAGAGGCTCACGGTAAGCTCCGCGAAGAGGCTCACGGAAAGCTCCGCGAAGAGGCTCTTCGTTGTGGCGTAGCGGCGCTGCCACCGGGTCCTCAATCCGAATCGGTAATAGGACGTACCCCATCGGCCTGCTTTTTATTAATTCCAAAGCACTTTCTCGCTTTGCTCCCCCTCGCCCCTGGAGGCCGGTCAGCGCACCAGGCCGGCGCCGTCAGCCTTTTTCCGGTGAAACAGGGTTTGCGGAAGATGAGAGCCATGCTTTCAGCACTCCGATTCGCCACGATGGGCTTCGTCCAGCCTAACAACTCCAGATGAGACGAAGGAGACCAATGAGACCCATGAGACAAGAAATTTTCAGAAGGCGCAGCGCGGCCAAGCCGCAACTGAATGAAATGTCATGCTGAGACCCTTCGCTCCGCTCAGGATGACAAGCGAACGGGATCAGCATGACAGATCGGATATTTCAGCGGCCCGCTTTAGCTGGAATGGGTTCCTCCCGGCGCCGAGGGCTGCTTCGATGGGCGATACAGGATTACGTGGACTTTCTCCAGTGTAATCAGGCCGCCGCCTACCATCTCATCCAGTTTTGGCAGGATGCCTCTGATGCGGTCTTCATACTCCACAACCTCAATGACAATAGGCAAGTCTTGCGAGAGCCTTAGGATCTTTTCGGTATGATAACGGCTTGACGAGCCGTAACCCCCGATCCCACGGTAGACCGTTGCCCCGTAGAAACCTTCACGGCGAAGCAGTTCAACAATCGCCTCGTAGAGCAGCTTTCCGCGCCAGCGGTCTGACTCTCCAATATGAATGCGCATCAATGTCCGGTCACCCTCAAAGCGCTCATGCATCTTAAAACCCTCTCGATGTCGAACTAGGGTATTAAACCGGTATGTAATGATGAGGACCTGCGCGGGGCAGCCGCGCCGGGTTTTCACTATCCCCGAAGGCGCTGAATGAACGATTTTGGC
This sequence comes from Terriglobia bacterium, assembly GCA_050745645.1. GTDB lineage: Bacteria > Acidobacteriota > Terriglobia > UBA7540 > UBA7540 > RH2-MAG17b. Next base: position 6,054 of record JBOGJZ010000454.1, read on the forward strand.
TTGTTTGGCTTGGCTGCCCGTCCTGCAATGGGTAGCGCGGGAAGAAGCTCGTCTATGGCGGCGGCTTGAACTGGTGGCGCCGCCCGGCGCCAGTAAGAAATTTCACGCAGCGCCGTCCAGCATTCGAGGCAGGATAAACATTCGGCGAGGTGCTTTTCAACAGGGTCTTTGTCGTACCATCCCAGTTGGCCGTCTTGAATGCGAACCAACTGCCGCACCGGCGTGCAACTTTCTTCTTTGCGCGCCGCCCGCAGCTCGTTATGCAGCCTCAACCAGCCTGCCGGCCCCAGGCCCTTATCATCGGTTTTCCCGAGGACGGCGGCATAGTCTTGCTTCAGCCGTTCGAGGCTTCTGGCTGCAACAGCCGGAGTAATTCTAAAGATTTGTTCCAAGGTTGAATCTGAATAGCCGGCAAGCTTCAAAAAGACAACTTCCTGGTGCATGAACGGCAGCCCGCGCACAAGCTCGCTGACGCTCTCAACTGTAGGCTCAGGCATGCCTGTGAAGTCTTTCGCCGGATCGAGCGACGCGGGGCCGCGCGCAAAGAGAAAATCCCGCAGGTCCAGCAGAAACTCCCGCTCGGATTGGTGCGGGAAAGCGCGGAGCCGCTGAAAACTCCCGGCGGAGAGTTCGGCCAATGATTCCCGCCAAAACCCCGGCGGGTCGGACAAATCCGGCATATACACTGCCTCCAGGCGCAACACAACCGGCGTATAATCCGCAAGAAATGCGCGCCAAGACTCTTCATGGCCTTCTTCACAGCCTGCAATAATTTTGTGAAAAGTCAGCAAAGTGGGTTCAATGTCCTTCAGCTTTCAAGACGCTTTCCCGCAGGTGGGTCACGATGGTATTGGCTGTCTTGGTGACGGCCGCGGCAAGCGAGGGCGGGCGGTAAGGCTCATGAATGATATCCTGCCAGATAGCCTTCCCGTTTTTGCCAGTCAGGTAAACCTCCGAATGCACGTCTTTGAGGTTTGGCAGATCAAAGCAGGACCCGTCCAGCACGGCGTCCGCCTGGCTGCGGCTAGTCACCACCCGGAAAGGCCCCTGATTGCCGAAATCCGCGATCAGCTTGGCGCTCAGGGAATTATCGATCATCTCGATGTAAACCGTCCTGACTGCCTTTAGCGCGCGCGGGTCCATGATCTTGGACGTGCCCGGTCCCTGGAGCGACGGCGCCTCCCCTAAAGTAGGTCTGTTATTTTCCGGGGAATTGCCCAGCGTCGGCCGTTGCTGGGCGGCTCTCTGTGGGTTGGCCGTTGCAATAGCTGATAACGCCAACACGCATAAAAAAAGACGCACGCTCTTCATCGCGACCCTCCGCAACGGGAGCTAAGGCCTCATTCTAGCAGAAAAACCGTTCACCGGCGGAAGCTGCCTGCCTTGATGTGCAGGCTGCGTCAAAGTCATGAATTACCGAGGCTATAGCGCAGCGTTCGCTTTATCAAGCTGCGGTTTTCCGGGCCGATTACAAGCCGCAGAGCCTGCCCTGAGCGTAGCGAAGGGGCTGAAATGCGGACCATGCGCTACAACAGTTTGTTGAAAAACGTTCCGCCCTGTCATTCTGACCCGCTGCGCGAGCGAAGCGAGGCGAGGCGGAGCGACCTGTCCCGGCGAAGTCGGGAAGAATCTCAGGGCAAGCTCCGCGAAGAGGCTCACGGTAAGCTCCGCGAAGAGGCTCACGGTAAGCTCCGCGAAGAGGCTCACGGTAAGCTCCGCGAAGAGGCTCACGGTAAGCTCCGCGAAGAATCTCTTCGTTGTGGCGTAGCG
>JBOGJZ010000455.1:0-5331 GCA_050745645.1 Terriglobia bacterium
GCGCCGCCATTTCCACTCCAGGGTGGCGTAAACCAGACGCGCGAGCAGGCTCATCTTATTTCGATTTGCCGACACCGGCGTCCGCGAATCGCGAGAGAGTTGGCCGGTAGCGCTTCTCTTCCGGCAGGCGTTGAAACAGCATGACAACGCCCTATTTCAGCAACCTACTAGCGTTCGATTTCGCTGATGCAGCGGTCCAGGACGTCCAGCGCGAAATCGGCGTGCTCTGGTTCGACGATAAGCGGAGGCATCAGCCGGATTGTGCTCTCGCCGCAACCGAGTACTAACAGGCCGTTTTCAAAAGCCCGGTAAATGACTCGATTCCTGGCTTCCGGGTTCGGCTCCTTCGTCTTGCGGTCCTTCACCAGCTCAATGCCAATCATCAGACCAAGGCCGCGAACGTCTCCCACTGCTGGATGCCGGCCCGGCCACGAAGCGAGTTTCTGGAGAATGTAGCTGCCCATCTTAGCGGCGTTCGCCATGTACTTCTCCTGGATCAACCGGATCGTCTCAAGCGCGGCCGCGCAGGCTATTGGATTGCCTCCGAACGTGGAGGCGTGAGCGCCGTGTCCCCAGTCCATCAAATCCGCTCGCGCCACGGTCACTCCGAGCGGCATGCCGGAGGCGATGCCCTTGGCGGCGACCAAGATGTCAGGGACGACGCCGAAATGCTCCGCCGCCCACATCTTCCCTGTCCGCCCCATTCCGCACTGGACTTCATCAAAGACCAGCACGATCCCGTAGCGGTCCGCGATTTCGCGTAACCTCTTCAGAAAGCGCGCAGGCGGCACGACGTACCCGCCCTCGCCGAGAACCGGCTCGACAACAATGGCTGCCACGTCTTCCGGCGGCGTGCTGGTTTTGAAGAGCGTCTGATCGATAAAGTCAGCGCAGGAGCACTCGCGCGCGCACTCCGCGGCTTCGCGGCGGCACGGGCAACGGTAAGGGTAGGCGTAAGGTGCGTGCGTGACACCGGAAAGTAGAGGTCCAAAGCGGGCGCGCTGCACGGACCGGCTCGCGGTGAGTGACAGAGAACCTAGCGTGCGGCCGTGAAAGCCTCTGAGAAACGCGATTACCCGGTGCCGCCTCGTGTGGTAACGCGCGATCTTAATCGCCGCCTCGATAGCCTCCGTGCCGGAGTTCCCAAAATAGACTCGCTTTGGGAAATCACCTGGGGTGATGGCGGCCATCTTTTCCGCCACCTCCGCAAGCAACGGGTAGTAGAAATCTGTTCCCGACATGTGAATCAGCGTTTCTGCCTGGCGCTGAATAGCCCGCACGACATCGGGATGGCAATGCCCGGTGGAAACTACCGCAATTCCGGCGCTGAAGTCCAGGAATGTATTGCCATCCACATCTTCCACGAACATTCCCTCTCCACGCCTGGCCACGCAGGGATAATCGCGGGCATAAGAGGGCGAGACATATTGGCGGTCCGTTGCCAGGGTCTTTTGCGCTTCCGGTCCCGGCAGCGCCGTGCGAATGTGCGGTAGCTTTTTTTCCATTACGTCTCTTATCTCCATCTTGGACAGCCTGACAGTGGAGCAGACTAAGTGCGGCGGCGGTCTCTGGCCGCCGAAGCCGGCACATGGCGAGGCGAACTCGCCGCACCATCAACCGGATTGCACCATGCTACTTCCTTTTCCAGCGAGTCCCTGATTTAGTATCCTCCAGAACTACACCGGCCTTCAGCAAATTTTCGCGGATTTGGTCCGAATCGGCGTACCGGCCGCTGCGCCGCGCAGCGTTGCGCGAGGCGATCTGCCGATCTATTTCAGCATCGGTCAAGGACTCAGACTTCAAATAACCGCTGCCTCCCAACCCCGGCGCAGCCGCTTCAATTGCGCTTTCCTCCCCAGCCCTCGTCCATCCGTACCGGCGAAGGCGCACGTCATCATCATCCTGGAGCACCGCGAATATGGCGTCCCAGCGATCAAGCACATCGAGAAAGCTGCGGCGATTGCCCTCGCGAAACTCGCCGTGATCCATCGCCGTGTTTCCATCCGTGACCAGATCAAAAACTGCGGCGAGCGCCTCCGCGGTATTCAGATTATTGTCCAGCGCCCGCACAAACTCGCAGCGAGCCACGCCGGCGCGCTCTGCCAAGGCTGAATCTTCCCCATCCTCAAGTTGCTCGGTCTTCAGCCGGAAGCGGAAATTTCTCAGCCTTTCAATCGACTTCTGCGCCTGGTGAAGTCCCTCAAAGGTAAAATTCAGGGGCTTGTGAAAAGGCGCAGACGCCAGTAAATACCGTATGGCCGAAGGCTTGTGTCCTTGCGCGATGAGGTCGCGCAACGTGTAGAAGTTCCCGGATGATTTGGACATCTTCTCGCCGTTCACGATCAAGTGCTCCGCGTGCAGCCAGAAGCGCGCGAAAGGCTTGCCGGTGGCGGCCTCGCTCTGGGCAATTTCGTTCTCGTGATGAGGAAAAATCAGGTCGCTGCCGCCGGAGTGGATATCCAGACTTTCACCCAGGTACTTCATGGCCATGGTGGAGCATTCGAGATGCCAGCCGGGGCGGCCCGGCCCGAAAGGCGACGGCCAACTAGGCTCGCCGGGCTTAGCGGCTTTCCATAGAACAAAGTCCCGCGCGTCGTCTTTTTCGTATTCATCAGCATCCACGCGAGCGCCGGCGCGGTTACCGGAAAGATTGATCTTGGAGAGCTTGCCGTAACCTTCAAATGCCGCCACTCGAAAGTAGACCGATCCATCGCTCCGGTAGGCGAAGCCTTTCTGTTCGAGCGCCTCCACCAGCTTCACCATCTCTTCAATACAATCGGTGGCTCTTACCATGAGTTCAGGAGGCTCCAGGCTCAGCAAATCCCGGTCAACCACAAAAGCATCGATGAATTTCTGCGTGTAATCGCGCAGCGGCATGCCTGCCGCATGCGAGTTGCGAATGGTTTTGTCATCCACGTCTGTCAGGTTCATCACCTGGTTGACTTGAAACCCGAGCGCCTTCAGGTAGCGCCGCAGAATGTCCTGAAAGATGAACGTCCGGTAGTTGCCGATGTGAGCGTAATCGTAAACCGTCGGCCCGCAGGTGTACATGCGAACCTCATTGCCAGCCAGCGGCCTGAACTCTTCAACCTTGCCAGACAGCGTGTTATAGAGGTGGAGACTCATAGGGAGCGGCAGATCACGAGGGACAAACGCTGATTTTATCGGCAGGAAAGACCCAAGTCAAACACCGGCGTGACTTGAGAAGAGAACCTGTGAGGCGGTGGCATTAACTTGCTGCAGGTCGCGGGTGCGTGGGCCTCAATCGAATCGGGGATAGGACCTTGTGCTTTGTCATGTTTCTGCTGATTACAAATCACTTCCTGGCTTTGCTCTAAGCTGCTCCAGCCTGCAAAGAAAGGCTTGCTACCTCCTTTATCTACCTTATCAGCTTCTGATGAGGCGAAGGGGGCGAGTGAGATCCATGAGAATCTGCTTGGCGTGAGGCGAACCGCTCCTTGGGTTAACATGCGGGACTTGAGCCAGCCGCAAGCCGCGCTTCTATCCCGGCTCAGCCCTCTCTTACATAGCGTAGTCTACTACGCTATCATGGCAGCGTCAAGATCAAAAGAACACGTGAGACGGCGAAGGATTAGCTCGCTGCAGGCCGCGTGTACGCGACCTCGCCGTCTGTCAGGGTCATCAGCAGGATCCCATTTCTCTTGACCCACTGGAAGGGTATATTCTTCCGGTACCGCTGGGGATAAGGGTCGGGGTACTCGCTGAGCCATTTTTGGAAGAAGGACTTCGTTTTTACTCAGCCTGGAATGACTCGAAGCTAGGTGCCTTTGCGCCAGACCGGCAATCCCCGATGCCAGCGAAAGAACTCCTTCACTGTCAGGCTAACTGGTGGTGGCATGGCATCGGTCTCTACAGAGGGAATAAGTCCTGCCCGCGCTTTTACGACCGATTCCGGGAGTTGGACCCATCTACCAGCGCGCCGACTCTTCAAGACCTGCCCGTTTCTTCTGTTCTTTCTGAAAAGCTGCGGAAGAGGTTGTTTACTCAACCCGTATCACCTCCACTCAGAAAATTGATGCGGCTGCCCACGGAACGGTTTCAATGAGCGCAAGATTCCCTCCGTAGCGGCTTCAAGCGAGTCGGAAATAGCGAACGCGGCGCTTTCCTCGCCGCAAAATTTTGACCTTTCCTTCCTCAGCAAGCGCCATAAGCAAAGACCATGTCAGCCAGCCGTTCTGCTCAGGCAGGTTTAACCCCAGGCCAGCAGCCTTCTCGACCTGCATGTTCGTGAGACCATCGCCGCCCGGTTGACACGGAGGTAATGTTCTCATAATAGCAATAACGTGCTCTTTGCAGTCCCCGAGGAGTTTTTCACCCGTACTTCGGCTCATGCGCGCTTACTCACATCAACCTGCCACAATGAACAAGAGTATCACTAGAACAGAGTCTCGCGCCCGCGCAAGACCGGTGTTCTGATCCGGAAAGTCATACTCGAAACGACGTTGCGGATTAGTCGTTCGGGTTTGGTGTCTCTTGAGCGGACATGCCGCATTATCTCACTGCGCTGAGCCTTCGAAAAAACGTCCATACGTTTTGGCCCATCTACGCTCTCGATAATTTTTCAAAACTCCGAGCTTGCCAGAAGGCCGCATCTCCATGCCACGCGCGACACAGAGCTACTAATGCAATCGGCAGAATTGTACCATGCGAAACAAGGCGTGAGCGCTGATATTAGTCTCCATGTAGGAGCTAATCAAAAGGAAGTTCCCCCGGCTCTGCCGGGGAGGCAGTAGAGTTTGACAGTTCCGGGAGTATGCCATGGGTTTGCGTGGAAAACACCCCTCACCCAGCTCGCTCCGCTTGCCACCCTCTCCCCTGCGGGGCGAGGGAAAAGGAACTCGATAACTTCCCTCTCACCGCAAGCGGGGAGAGGGTGCCCGAGATACGAGGGCGGGTGAGGGGGTTTTTCATCAGCGCACTCTGCTCCTTTTGAAGGATTGTGGCCAGGCCCCTTTGAGGGGCCAGCAATCCTAAAGCCCCCGGCTCTGCCGGGGGATACTGACTGCCCTCTGCGCCGAGATCATGCGCGTGCAGGCACCAGTTGTGAATGTTTTCGAAGGTATCCCTCCGACGGATCTCCAGTTCCTCTGAATCTTATTCATCGAGAAAGCCGGCTGCGGATGTTGGTTCCAAGGCCAGCAGACGCATTGAAATAACGACGGACATTCACGACGGCCTCTTTCACCAAGCCACTCTCTCCGTGCGCTGCAAGGCCCGCGGCATTGCGTCTTCAGAGTCTCCGCAACAGCAGCATGCCCTGCTCCGATCCGCGCACCCGGCCTTGAATCACAATCTTTTGATCAACCCCAG
>JBOGJZ010000456.1:0-2224 GCA_050745645.1 Terriglobia bacterium
GGGGACAGTAGAGAGGCGGCAGGGATTTGGATTGGCAGGAATTGTGTAGCGCTGACTTTCGCTTTTTTCAGAAAGCCGGCGGCTCTTTTCTCAGGACACTCGCCTTCGTTTTCAGGGCAGGCGCTCATGTCGCTCGGCGACACCTACAACACATGGAAATGTAGCGCCAGCGTCTCGCCGGCTTGGGCAAGCCGTATACCTACGAACCTCGGATATTGCAGACGACGCGCTACCGGACGACGCGAGCAGATTCCACCTGGCGCACGAGCGCCAGTTTGTTGAGGTGTCCGGTGAGGTGCATCTTTGCACTGAGCGCCTGTCCGGGCCAGGAAACTTGATGGGCAGAGACGTTCAACCAGCGGCGGTTGAGGTTATGCAAGTCGCTTTGGATATATAGATTTGCGATGCCGTTAAAGGCGCAATCTCCGCTCAAATCCAGGGTTGCGCCTGAGAGCGCCAGCCTTGCTGGTTTAAGAGTTATCCGTTGACCGCGAATGGCAAAATCGAGAGAAGCAGACGGGATCTCTTCTCCGCCCAGGTCGGGCTGAAGAGCGCCCAGAGCTGAGGCGCGCGCCATGGCTTGCAACGGATCAAAGCTACCAAAGGAAAGTTTGGTCAGATGCGCCTCCACGTCACTCTGCAGGTTGGCGCTCATCTCTTCACTAGTCAACCCTCGCGTTGAAAACGTTCCCCCGGCGGAAAGCAGCCCTTTCAGGCCGGCGAGCTGTGGAGGCAGTCGCCAAGCCGCGCGGCGCAGATTGAGTCCCTCTAACTTAAAGTCTCCGGTGACGCGCGCCGGAGCGCTGCGAAAATCGACTCGCGCCTCAAGCAGACCATGGCCGCCGCCCACTTTGAAGGAGCCCTCGGAGATTTGACCGAGCCGTCTGTCGATAGAGACATCTGCCTGAAAGTGGTGCAGCTTCAAGGAACGGAACGTCACTTCAGGCGATTCAAACGTTCCCACCGCGTTGACAGAGGAGAAAAGCGCCCGGCCGGCGTGCCTTCGCGCGGCAAGCGTCCGCAAGCCCGGGATCAGGTCCAGGATGGAAGAGGGTTGGCGGTAACCAAGCACGGTGAACCAGAGGGCGGCCTGCTGCAGGTTCAGGCGAGCGGTACGGGCGTCAAAGCGCCACGGATGAATTCCTGACCCATTGCGCTCCAGCCAGCCGGAGAATGTCGTCAGGCCTAGCCGGACAGCCACCGGCGAAATCCGCACGCGGTGGTTGACCGCCTGAAGATGAAAATGAGTGATCTGAATCGGCTCTGTCAGGCCGGGGATGAGCAAGCGGGCGTCCAGCACATCGCCCTCCGCAGTTAGCCGCGGTCGCGTGAAAGGCCATGCCCGGCCGGTGAGACGAATGGTTGCGTTGCCAACTCCTCGGGCGTCAAGGTCCCGGAAACTGGCGACGTGCAGGGCCGCCGCCAAACGAATCAAGCCATGAAGAGACGCGTTGCTTGTTGCAACGGAAAGCGCGTAAGCGCCGAATGGTGTGCGCTCCCGCTCGTGATCCGGGGTGGCTGCCGGCGCGGCATCGGGAAGCGCCGGGCTTAGGTTTCCTTGGGCTATGCAAGTCACCCCCGGCTCGGGATGGAACCTCACAGGAATCAGGCGCGCACCTTCACGGCCAATCCGCACAGCAGCTTCGGGAAGTGAAAAGCTGGCATCACCTGCCGTCACCGTCATAGCCCGAATCGCCAGAAGGCCGGCGTACCGCCGCGCCTTCCAAGGCCCCTGAATGGTCAGCAAGCCGTCCAGCCGTCCAGTGGCGCCCACGGAAGGCTGGCGTCCGCTTAGCCTGGCGGCAAGCGAGACAATATCTTCCAGGCGGGATCGCTGAACCGCCATCACGATGTCCATTTGCGGGCGGCTCAGCAGGCCGGTCAAGGCTCCGGTAACGTGGATGCGCGAAGAGGAAAACGCCGCGTCCAGGCGGTGGATCATGAGCTCCTGCCGGCTGCGGTCCCACGATGCGGAAAAATCGACGTCCACGGGCATGGAAGAATCGGGCGGCAGCGCGCCCCACCGATGAAGCTGGTCGAAATGCGCATGGCCGCGGATGCCAATCCGTCCTAACGATCCGGCGAGGTTGACGCTGGCATCGATGAGTCCATAGATTCCCGCATCGTGGCCCGTGAGAAGCGGAATCCAACCATAAAGCAGCGACCCCTGAGTGGAAAGCGTGGCGCGAAATCCTCCTCGCGCGTTCCAGTCGCCGCTCAACTC
>JBOGJZ010000457.1:0-3516 GCA_050745645.1 Terriglobia bacterium
ACGAGGCGCTCAAGGCGCAGAGTATACTCGGCGAGAAATACGGCGTAGCCGCGGACGTCTGGAGCGTGACCAGCTATAAGGAGCTGTACCGGGACGCGCACGCCGCCGAACGCTGGAACGCGCTGCACCCGGGCGAGCCGGAGAGAGTTCCCTACGTGAAGTCAGTCCTAGCAGGGACTGAGGGCCCGCTGGTAGCGGCGTCGGACTACGTCAAGGCGCTGCCGGACTCGCTGGCCCGGTGGATGCCACGGCCGCTGGTTTCCCTCGGCACGGACGGTTTTGGGCGAAGCGACGGCCGCAAAGGCTTGCGCGATTTTTTTGAAGTGGACGCCCGCTACATCACTCTGCACACACTTTCCGCCCTCGCCCGCGAGGGTAAGATCAAACCTAGCTTAGTTCAAAAAGCCATGAAAGACATGGGCATCAATCCTGAAAAACCCGAACCCGTAGTTTCATAAGAGGGGAAAGAAACTGCTTATGGCGACTGAATTCAGGCTTCCGGAGCTTGGCGAAAACATAGAATCCGGAGACCTCATCAAAGTCCTGATTTCCACAGGCGATACAGTAGCTCAGGACCAGCCTGTGATCGAGCTCGAAACCGACAAGGCCACCATCGAGGTCCCTTCGCCCATTAGCGGGACAGTTAAAGAGATTTTTGTCAAGAACGGCGACAAGCTCAAGGTCGGACAGCTTATTTTCACGGTCGATGGCGGCGAAGCAGCGAAGCGGAACGGATCGGGAGAAACCAAAACCGTCGAATCGCCGGCAACACCACCTCCGCCTGCTCAGGCGCCGCCTCGCCAAGCTGCCCCAACCGAAGCGCGCGCGCCGCAGGCCGCTCCCACGCCGCCTATGCCTGCGCCGCAAGAGGCCGACTCGATTGGCCCCGCCCCTGCCGCCCCTTCCGTGCGGCGGATAGCGCGTGAAGCAGGCGTTGACATCAACCATGTCGCCGGGACAGGGCCGGGCGGAAGGATTACCGTGGAAGACGTCAGGCGCTATGCCGTAGGTGGCGAACCCAGAACCGGCGGTGCGCTCGCCGCTCCACTTCCTGATTTCGGCCGCTGGGGCGCGGTCGACCGTCAGCCCATGACCCAGATTCGCCGCAAAACCGCTGAACACATGGCGCAGGCGTGGGCTAACGTTCCCCAGGTCACACAGCACGAATTAGCAGACATCACCCAACTTGAGGCGGTGCGCAAGCAATACGCGGGGCGTGCGGAAAAGGCCGGAGGCAAGCTCACCGTGACGGCCATTATAGTCAAGGTGATTGCGTCAGCCATCAAGGTTTTCCCTCAATTCGCCGCCAGCCTGGACATGGGCCGCAGCGAGATCATTTTCAAAAAGTACGTCAACATCGGCGTCGCTGTCGACACAGACCGCGGCTTGCTGGTTCCGGTCATCCGTGATGTAGACCGGAAAAACATCATCGAGATTTCGGTTGAACTGTCGCGGCTCGCGGAAAAGGCCCGGAGCAAGAAACTGGCTCTTGAAGAGATGGATGGCGGAGTGTTCACGATTACCAACCTGGGGGGAATCGGCGGAACCTACTTCTCTCCCATCGTGAATTATCCAGAGGTCGCGATCCTCGGCCTTTCGCGCTCACGCATAGAGCCTGTCTACATAGGAAGCCAGTTTGAGCCGCGTCTCATGCTGCCGCTGTCACTCTCTTACGACCACCGCCTGATTGACGGTGCGGATGCCGCCCGCTTTGCACGCTGGGTCGCCGAGGCGATTGAACAGCCCTTCCTGATTTCCCTCGAAGGATGAGCCTCCTTCCAAAACTTCAAATCCAAAGTAGAAGAGCGCAAACATGAACCAAAATGCGGACGCAACACAACTCGTGGTGATTGGCGGCGGGCCGGGCGGCTACGCCGCCGCATTTCTGGCCGCGGACCTCGGCATGCAGGTGGCGCTGGTCGATCCTGAAGTCAATCCTGGCGGCGTGTGCCTCTATCGAGGCTGCATTCCATCTAATGCCTTGCTTCATGTGGCCAAGCTGATCGAAGAATCGCGCCTAGCGGCCAACTGGGGCATTAAATTCACGGAACCTAAAATTGATATCGACAAGCTGAGAGCGTGGAAAGACAGCGTTGTCAAGAAGCTCACCGGCGGCCTCGGCCAGCTTTCCAAGCAGCGCTCGGTGCGCTACATTCAGGGGACTGCGAGCTTCGTGACTTCAAACGAGCTGCGCATCCAAAGCAACTCCAGCGAGGAAAAGCTTTCTTTCCGCCACGCAATCCTGGCCACCGGCTCGCGGCCTGCAATGATTCCCGGAGCGCCGGCAGGCAGCGCCCGCTTGCTTGATTCAACGTCTGCCTTGGATTTACCCAGCGTCCCGAAGACGCTGCTCGTGGTAGGCGGCGGTTACATCGGCCTCGAGATGGGCACAGTCTACGCTGCGCTTGGCAGTGCGGTCTCTGTGGTGGAAATGACGGACGGCCTAATTCCCGGCGCAGATCGAGACCTGGTGAACGTCCTGGCGAAGCGTCTTGAAAAAATCTCCCACTCTATCATGCTCAAGACCAAAGTGGTCGAAATGAAGGAGACTGAGAAAGGCATCCGCGTAAAGTTTGAAGGCGAGAACGCGCCCAAGTCCGAACAGACCTTTGATAAGGTGCTGATTGCGGTCGGGCGCAAACCCAACTCGGCTGTGCCTGGAATCGAAAATACGAAAGTCGTTGTGAACTCGCGCGGCTTCGTTCAAGTGAACCCGCAACGCCAGACGACCGACCCCAACATATACGCCATCGGCGACGTAGCGGGCGAGCCCCTGCTCGCGCATAAAGCCTCGCATGAAGGCCGCGCGGCCGTTGAAGCCGTGGCTGGCCGCAACGTGGCTTTTGAGCCCCGAGCCATTCCAGCGGTGATCTTCACCGACCCTGAGATCGCCTGGGCAGGCCTGACGGAAACAGAAGCGCGCGCCCAAAACCGGCCCATCCAAGTGGCCAAATTTCCCTGGGCCGCCTCTGGCCGTGCTATGACTCTGGACCGTACCGATGGACTCACCAAGTTGATCGTCGATCCGGAAACAGAACAAGTGCTAGGCATGGGCGTCGTCGGCGCCGGCGCCGGCGAGCTGATTGCCGAAGGCGTTCTGGCAATCGAAATGGCGGCGCTCGCAAGTGATCTTGAGCTCACGATCCACCCGCATCCAACACTCTCTGAAACCGTGATGCAGGCCGCTGAAGTGTTTTCTGGCACTGCCACGGATTTCTATCGCCCGCGTAAAAAAACCAACAAAGAGTGAAATGCGCAGCCGTCTCCTACTGAGCCGATTCGCTCCCGTTTGAAAACTGGTCGCGCTGCCCTGCCTACGATCAAAAATTTAGCTTGACATTGGGATTGGGTCTGGTAGGATCAGCGGGCTTGCCATTGCATGCTTTTGTAGCGCAGGGTCCGTTCTATGACCCTGCGGCCGGTCAACAAGGCTGATTGCAAACTTAGGAGGGGACCTATGTTGCGGGGGAGTTGGCTTGCTCGTGTCTGCCTTTCTGCCTGCCTTTTGCTGATTTC